>JAGVQN010000018.1 GCA_020051675.1 Candidatus Brocadiia bacterium | reverse complement strand
CTCCGTCTGCTTTAACCATCATATGCCCAATTTCCGCCGCGTAGAAATGGCTACCGCGATAGATTTTATTATCAATAATAATTCCACCTCCCACACCGGTTCCCAATGTCAGGCAAATAAGATTCCGGACCTTCTTACCCGCACCCCATTGTTTCTCACCCCATGCCGCCAGATTGGCATCATTATCCATAACCGCTTGTATCTTAAACTCTTTTTCCAAAGGTTTTTTGATATTCGTCCCGCGCCAGCCGATGAGGTTGGGAGAATCTGCCAAAACAACGCCTTTATCGGCATCCACACAGCCGGGAATGGCAAGACCGATACCGGCAAGATGTTGATAAGTTGATTTGTTTATAAGTTCAGAGACAAGCTTTTTGATTAAATGGATACCTTGCTTGCCATCAGGAGGTTTGGAGAATGTAATGGCCTTTTTACGTTTGATTTGCCCGGACTGATTAACCAAAACGGCGGAAAGATGGGTTCCGCCCAGGTCTATGCCAATGGCTAATTTGTTATTCGCCATTCTGATATTCTGATACTCTGGTAATCTTTATTAACACACATCCCTTGCCGGCGCTGTTTTAGTCTCGGTCTCCGGTGGCTTTGATTCAACCACGCACTTCTTAAGCAACGCCGCCCATTCCTTATCCACTGTTTCCTGCAAGCGGTCAACGACTTTCTGGTATTCAGGATTAGAAAACAGATGTTTGAATCTGCCCTGCGGTTTAAGCCATTCTGTCACCGGTTTTTTCTCCTTAGGCGTATAATTCAGTTTCCACTGACCATTTTCCACTTCATATAGCGGCCAGTAACAGGTATCCGCCGCCAGGCGCGCCAGCTTCATGGAATCCTTCATTTCAACACGCCAGCCTCGGTGACACGGCGCCAGGATATTCAGGAATGTCGGCCCTTCAACAGCCAGCGCCTTCTGGACTTTCCCCATCAAATCGCGCCAGTGCGCCGGGGTGGTCTGCGCCAGGTATGGAATATTATGCGCGGCGACAATCGCCGTCAGGTCTTTGCGGAACACTTTCTTGCCGTAGCTTGCGCTTCCGGCCGGCGAGGTCGTTGTGGAAGCGCCCAACGGCGTCGCGCCGGAGCGCTGGATGCCGGTATTCATATAGGCTTCATTATTGTAACAAACGTATAAAAAGTTATGGCCTCTTTCCAATGCGCCGGAAAGCGACTGCAATCCGATATCATAGGTTCCGCCGTCGCCGCCTATCGCGATAAACTTAATCTTCTTGTCTATTTTACCCTGGCGTTTCAAGGATTGGTACGCCGCTTCCACTCCGGAAATAGTCGCGGCGGAATTCTCAAAGGCGCTGTGAATCCAGTTGCATTTCCAGGCGGTGTAAGGATAGGTCGCGGTCGCCACGTAAACACAACCGGTCGCGGTGGAAATAACCACCGGGTCTTCGGTCGCCAGCATAATCTGGCGCATGGTCGTCGCTGCGCCGCATCCGGCGCATAAACGATGCCCAGAAGAAAACAGCTCTTCTTTTTTAGACAGCTCTTTTAAACTTAATGCCATATATAAATCTCCTCTATTCTCTTACGGTTAAATAATCAAACACCTTATCAACTTTGCCTTTTTTGGCGATATCCATCAGCTTTTCGTAAACATTATTGATATCTTCCAGCCGAATATCGCGCCCGCCCAAGCCGTAAACATAATTAATCATAAGCGGCTGTTTCTCAAGCCCGTACATCGCCGATGCCACTTCGGTAAAGGTCGGTGTTCTTCCGGCGCCGAAGGCGTCGACCCTGTCCATAACCGCAATGGCTTTAAGGTGTTTCAAGGCGTCTCTTATTTCCTTGCCCGGGAACGGGCGGTAAACCCGCGGCTTTAACAAGCCGGCTTTTACGCCTTTCCCGCGAAGGTCATCCACCACCATCTTGGCAACACCGGCGGCGGAGTTTATAATCACCAATCCGTATTCGGCATCATCAAGCTTGTATGATTCAAACAAGCCGTATTTTCTGCCGGAAATTTTGGCGAACTCATCCGCCACTTGCAATATCTTATCTTTGCTGTTAATCAACGCCTCTGAATGCTGGCGTTTGTGTTCCGTATAATAATCCTGCAGGGCGCAAGCGCCTATCGTAATCGGCTTGGCAACATTCAATAAATGATAAGGCGGCTTGTTCTCCCCGATAAACTTCCTGACCGTTTCATCATCAAGTAAATCCACCCTTTCCACCGAGTGGCTGATAATAAAACCGTCCAGGCAAACCATCACCGGCAAACGGACGGACTGGTCTTCGGCGATACGAATTGCCTGAATCATATTATCGTATCCTTCCTGCGCGTTTTCCGAATAAAGCTGTATCCAACCGGTGTCACGCCCGCCCATGGTATCGTCATGGCTGCAATGAATATTCAAGGGAGCGCTGAACGCGCGGTTAGCGACATACATAACAATCGGGGTACGTAATCCCGAGGCGATGGGAAGCATTTCCCACATCAGGGCAAATCCGGCGGATGATGTCGTCGTTATTGTCCTGGCACCGGCGGCGGACGCACCGATACACGCGCTCATTGAACTATGCTCGCTTTCAACAGCGACATATTCCGTTTTTACTTTCCCATTGGCAACAAAATCCGCAAATTCCTCGACCGCTTCGGTCTGGGGGGTAATCGGATAAGCGGCCACCACATCCGGATTTATCTGGCGCATCGCTTCTGCAATCGCGTTATTCCCGGTCATTGCCGCGAAACGCGCGGATTTTATATCCTTAACTGAACCGGGTTCTTTCTTTGTCTGTAAGTTTGTCATCTCAATTCTCCTTTTTCTCTTCTACCATAGTGATCGCTTTGCCTTTTACCGGGCATTCCTCGGCGCAAATACCGCAACCCTTACAATAATCAAGGTCAATCTCGGTAATCTTGCCGTCTTTAACCTTGATACAGCCTTCGGGGCAATATATCCAGCAAATAAGGCAATTAGTGCATTTTTCCGCATTGCGAACCGGGATTAAATTTCGCCATCCGCCTGTTTTATATTCCCTGGAACAGCCCGGACTATCAATCACAGTTCCCAGAGGCATCTCTTTTCGTGTCATTTGTTTTTTCATTAATACTGCTCCTATATTTTTATCCGTTTAATTTTTCGTATCCTTGTTTTATTGAGTTAAGGTTTCCTTCAACCACCTTTCCGGAAAACTTCTCGCCGAAAGAATGTTTGATATCATCAAGCAATCCTTCCAATTTAATTACATCAGTTACTTTTACAATCGCGCCGAGCATCGGCGTATTGGGCATAGGCCTGCCCAAAGCGGCCACGGAAATACCAGTGGCATCAATAGTATAAACTTTACTGCCGTTGGCAAGTTTCAATTGCTTGCGTATTTCATCAACCGACTTGGGCGTATTAATGATTATTGCGCCTCCTTTATTAAGCCCTTCGCTAACGTCTATGGTGCTGATGAGCGACGGGTCAAGCACCACGACCACATCCGGATTAACCACGGCGCAGTATAAAGAAAATTTATTGTCACTGATGCGGTTATAAGCGCGCATCGGCGCGCCCATTCTTTCCGGCCCGAATTCCGGCATCCCCTGGGCATATTTACCCTGGGAAATCGCCGCCCTTGCCAATGCCCTGGCGCCCAGCATCGCCCCCTGCCCGCCGCGCGCATGCCATCTTATCTCTGTCACTTTTAACATACCTGCTCTCTCCTTCTTTGCGAGAAATCAAACGCAATATTTAATTAAACGAGTCAGCTCGGTTTTCATATTAGGCCTGTTAATAATCATATCTATCAATCCGTGTTCCATCATGAATTCGGAAGTCTGGAATCCTTTGGGCAGTTCCTGGGCAATGGTTTGGGCAATCACCCGGGGTCCGGTAAACCCGATTAACGATTTCGGTTCGGCTATCATAACATCGCCCAATCCGGCAAAGCTGGCCATGACACCCGCCATGGTCGGGTTCGTCAGAACGGAAATATAAACCACTCCGGTTTCGTGCAGGCGCGCCAGCGCCGCGCTGGTTTTTGCCATTTGCATCAAAGAAAGGCATCCTTCATACATCCTAGCGCCGCCTCCAGAACCGGATACGATTATCAAAGGTATTCTAAGTTCCGCGGCTTTCTCCGCGGCGCGGGCAACTTTTTCACCCAGGACCGAACCCATGCTGCCCATAATGAATCTTGAATCCGTCACGCCGATCATGACATCAACCCCGTTCATTTTACCCTTGCCGGTAACGATGGCGTCTTTCAATCCGGTCGCCTTTTGCGATTCGGCTATTTTCTCTTTATAGGAACTGACCGCGGTGAACTGCAGCGGATCGGTAGAGCTTAAATCGTGCCAGTATTCCTCGAAAGTGCCTTCATCAATCAAAAGCCCGATCCGTTCGTCACTCGTGATAGTAAAATGGAAATTGCATTCCGGGCAGGTATTTAACCTTTCCATCACGGCTTTTTTCTGGATAAGATTGCCGCAACTTTCGCATTTAGTCCACTGTCCGTCAGGCACCTCGGCTTTACGATGGAAAACAAAACGTCTTAACCCATCCCATCCCATAAAAGATTCCTTCTAATTATTACCCTGCGTTTTACCCAGGGTTACTTTAACGGTTTCCTCTTCCGCCCCGCGCCTTACTTTTATTTCCACTTCATCTCCGGGCTTATGCTTTTGTATAAGCTCCTGCAACTGATTTATATTATTAACTTTTTCATCGTCGAGTTCAAGAATAATATCACCTTCGCTTAAATCCGATTTAGCCGCCGGCGAGCCGGATTCTATTTCTTCAATCAACACCAGCCTGTTATCCTCATGCTTTACCAGGCGTATCCCAAGATAAGGCGCATTGGCGTCATTCATGGCAGTTTCCTTGATGGTTTCACGCGCTTTTAATGTTACCGGTAAAGTAATTTCCTTCCCATCCCTTTTAATCTTGATATTAAGCACCGAACCGGCCGGATAAGTCCCGATTACACCCCAGAAACGCCTGTCGTTACAAATAAGATATTCATCCGCTTTAATAATACAATCGCCTTCTTTGAGACCGGCTTTATCGGCGACTGAACCCTTAAGAATGCCGGTTACTTTCACCGAAACCTTATTGGTTTCCGCATCCATATCTAAATCCGTCTTTACATCCAGCCCTTTAATCTCACCATGATACACCCTGCCGCCGGCTTTAAGCTTGGGCAAAAATCTCTTAATCTGGTTTGCCGGTATGGCATAACCAATACCAGTGTTTGCCAGTATATAACCAAAACGCATTTCTATCTTGCCGTTTATGCCGATAACTTTGCCGTCCATGGTAATAAGCGGACCGCCTGAATTACCCGGATTAATCGGCGCATCCGTCTGGATCGCATCCGAATACACATGAAGGTCATCAGTATTTCTTTGTTGATTCAAGTGTAAAGCGCTGATTACCCCGAAGGTAAGGGTCGGTGCGGAATCGTTCATCGCCATGCCAAAAGGATTACCCAGGGCAATAACCGGCTGTCCTATTTTCACGGAATCGGAATCCCCCAATTCCAGGAAAGGCAAATCCTCTTTCGCGCTCAGTTTGAGAAGAGCAATATCGCCGCGCGGGTCATAACCGATTACCTTTGCTTCGTATGATTTACCGTTTGCCATATAGGCCTCGAATTTATCGGATTTTATTTTATCGATAACGTGATGGTTGGTCAGAGCATATCCATCCGCAGATATAATTACACCGGAACCGCCCCCGATAAAAACATAAGAAGGAATGGATTTTTGGGTGATTTCCACAATCTTTTTCTGAAGTTCCTTAGCTGCTTTAACCCCGTCCGCATAATCAGCCGTAACGGGTTGGCAGATAAGAAATGCCGTTATAGCAAAGAATATTACAGAATAAAAATATTTTCTCATGGCCGTTGCCCTAAGACCGCTTCAAGCTCGATTATTTTCCCTTTGCGCTTGATTTTGAGTTTCACTTTCTCGTCAACCTTGGAATTACGGATAAAATTAATCAAATCGCGCCAGGTATTAACCAGCTGATTGTTAAACTCCAGAAGTATATCATCTTTCTTTATACCGGCTTTACCCGCCGCAGCGCCTTCAACCACCATATCAACATTCACACCCGCCTCGTCAAAAGACCCTTTGCTAAACTGGACGCCGAGAAACGGAACCGGTGTTTTTTCCGTCTTTTTCCCGTCTTTCAAATCAGAAAGTAAACCATTTATCGCCGACGCCTCTGTCGCAAGCCCGACTCCGGAATTCCATCCCCATTCAACCGGGCGGGCAAATAAGCCGGCTAATCCGATAAAATTGCCGTCAATATCAAAAATCGGCGCGCCGATATTGGCGTAATTAATTCCGGCATCCAGCTGCATAGCCTTGCCGCTGACTAACCTGCCCAGAGCGCTCACCACGCCAACCGTCATTACCGGATTCACGGTGCTCGGGTCAGGATTATTACCCAGAATAACCGCCCACTGCCCCACTTTAAGCTCCCCACCTTTATTCAGTTCCAGGTTAAATCCTGGCAAGCCCTTTTCAGTCTTAAGCAATGCCAAATCTAAATCCTGGCACCAACCAATAACCTTTGCGGAATATTCTTTCTTGTCAATATCACTCTGCCTGATAACCTTGATTTCCTTTATTTTGCCGTCAATATTATGGAAACTCGTCAGGATATAACCGTTAGAAGGCTCAATCAGGACTCCGGAATAAAGCCCATCAGGCCTGGTAGAATATTCAGTCAACTCCTTCATCACATCCTGCGGCACGGGTTTAGTAACACCGGGCTCCCTGGGCAACGGAGTCGGGTCCGGAATTTTGGGCTTTTGTTCATACGTTACCTTTAATCCCACCACATAAGGCGAGAGCTTATGGAAAATATTTTCAAAGGAAGGCGCGCTGGAAAGCTCTAAATCATCTTTGGGTTTTACGTTTTCCATGTATTTTACCAGAAGCGGTTTTATCACCTTTGAAGGTATTGCGAGTCCTAATCGGCGTGATTTGGAATACGAAAGTATAATTAACCCGCGTATTTTACCCTTATCAGAAATCAGAGGCCCCCCATCAACCCCGCCGTTAACCGCGGCGGTTGTCTCTATCACCTCGCCTTTATACTTTCCGGTCAATTGTTCCAGGTAATACTTGCCCTCTTT
>JAGVQN010000044.1 GCA_020051675.1 Candidatus Brocadiia bacterium | reverse complement strand
CTGGTGCTTTTATCAGTGGAAATATCCAAAGATGGAACCGTCTCCAAGGTGGAAATAGTTAAATCTTCCGGTTATACCACTCTTGACGAATCGGCAATCGCCACTATCAAGACATGGAAATTCACGCCTGCCATGATAAACGGCGAAGAGGTAGAATGCATCATCAAAATCCCCATCAGGTTTAAGCTGACCTGATAAAGCCCCATTCGGAATAAAAAGAGGGTGTCTTGAAAGCACCTTCAAGACACCCAATCCCTTTAACTTACACCCGGAACTTAGCGATAGCCTGTATCGCATATACACGGTGACAAAGCCCTTAACCGGTCATTCGCTTTCCACAGGCTCTAAATCCCCAGATGAGCCATCTATGCTGCTTTCAGGAGGAGCTTCTTTCGCTTCCGGTTTCGGCTTGTTTTCTACGGCGTCTTTTTCATCATCAGGGAAAGCCTCTCCTTTTTTTACCTTGTCAATCGCTTCCCGGACATCAAACTCAACCGGCAGGTCTTTGCAATCCCTGACCAACGCATTCATTTGCTCCAGTGTTGCTTTCCGGTTTTCTTCCCTGTCCTTGTCGTTTGCCATATACTGTTTTATTATTTCTTTAAGCCGCGACCTAAGCGGCGCGCTCAATTCATTAAGCTCTTTTCCCGCGTTGCTAAACTCCTCGTACCCCCGCCAGTTCGTCTGGTTAATCTGGTTCAACTCCTTAATCAGTTCTTTCCGGTTGCCGCTCCCTTTGAGTTTCTCAACCCTTTCCCACTGTTTTTTCAGGCTTTTCCCCATATCCTCTATCGTCCGTTCGGCTTTTTCCAGGAAGTCGAGCAATTTGGCGCTGGGCACGGGAACAGATAATTTATCAATGAGGTTGCCGTATTGGTCCAGCACCACGGCAACTCCTTTTTTTTCCAGTTTATTATCCGCAAAAAACACGTCGATTCTTTTATCCAGGATTTCATCTTTTTTCCCTTTTTTAACATGTATTTTGGCGAAAATAAATTTCTCCGTTGAATAAGCAGCCAGCTTCTCGTCATAATTAGGCGGGAATTTTTCCCTCTCGGAAAAGTAGAAATAAATCACTGCGGGCTTCTTTTCCTTCTGCGCCAGCTGGAACGATTCGGCAAGCTTTTCCGTCCGCCACTTAATATCCAGCTCTTTCATCTCCGGCCTGCTTTGCGAGCTTTGCTGGTTTTGTTGATTTTGCTGGTCTGGCTTATCCAGCTTAGGCACCGGCGGCACCCCGCCCGGAATAGGCGCCGGGGGAACCGGATTAGGAGGAGGAGGGACGCCGCGGCCGCTACCACTATCCCCTTTGTTTTGCGCATCGGTGCTAACCGGCATGAAGCTGATTGCAAGCAACGCAAACGCAAGCAAACACAACCAAAACTTTGTCAACAACAACGCCGTTTTGTTCATACCTTTATCCTCCTTTTTAAAAACGGTTCATATCTGTTTAATAGGTGCTATATATACTACAATCCAAACAGGCAAAAGTTTTATAAATAATGCTTTTTCCTGAATTATTTACGATGGCTTTTCTTTCCGTTTCAACGCGTTCAATATGTCTTCCGGCATAGTCTTTACATCTATATGAATATTCGCAATCTTTGCCCCCTGCCTGCGGTAATGCCCGATAAGCGGAGCGGTGCGCCTGCCAAACAGCCTCAGCTTTTTGGCCACGGATTTAAGGTCGTCATCCGCCCGCCCTTTCCGGTCGCCGCCCGTATTGGTTTTTATCCTTTTAATGATGGTTCCCGGCGACGCAACAAGGTTGACCAGCATTTTTATATCAACGATTCCTGCCAGGGCTTCTGCCTGCCCTTTATGGCGCGGCAGGCCGTTCAGAACGATAAAATCATCCGGCTTAATGCGCTTCCTTTTTATGAATGCTTTAAGCATCTTAACGGCAATGGGAAAATCCTTATCCTTTAAAAGCGCGCCGGAAGCGAGTATCCCGCGGATAAAGGACGTCTCTTCCCGGCTGAATAAGGCGGATGGTTTCCCCCCGGCGATAAGGCGCAGGTTCTGCCCAAAATCGAAGTGGCAACAGCGCCCGCCCATCCAGCCCTTCCTTTCCAGAAAGTTGCCCAGCGGTGTTTTCCCGGAACCGGTCGGACCGATAACCAACACGGCTTTTTGCCTGTTCAGGTTTATAAGCATACTGTTTATAGCCGGATTTTACGATCCGCGGAGCCGCCTGTCAAACTAATTAATTTGGTGCGTTACTGAAAAATCTTCTTGACACAAGAAATCCTCTTTGCTATACTCACGAATAAGAAAAGGGTTTGAACACGCCCCGGATAAAAGGAAAGGAGGCGGATAATTTAACCGGTCTTGTTTAAACAGCCCGGCGCGCGAATGCGCTTTCCAGAATAAGTTATTATTAAGAAGGAGTTTATTCATGCAAGGGAATAAATTGTATGTAGGAAACCTCAGCTACGAGGTAACCGGCGAAGAATTAAAGGGGCTTTTTGCGGCGCACGGAACAGTCAGCAGCATAAATATCATACAGGGAAAAGGATTCGGTTTTATCGAGATGGGCTCTCCGGCAGAAGCCGAAGCCGCCAAATCTGCCCTGGACGGGCAGGAATTCAAAGGCCGCCAGATGAGAATCGACGAAGCGCGTCCCCCCAAAGAAGGCGGCGGCGGTCCGAGAAAAGATTTCGGCAAAAGATATTAATCCGGCCGTTTAGCTTAATCCTGCCTGCGCCCCGACGGACGTCGGGACAGGCAGGCCAAATTGTCTGCCTGTGCGACGGCAGACAGGTCCGAATAATAATCCTTTTAAGGGACGGCGCTTGAATTATGCCCTGAAAGCCCAAATAAAATTATTATTCATTTGACAAAACAGGGCGATTTTAGTTTTATAAAGCTATGGAACTTCCTGAAATAAAGAAAATAACGGAGGCATTGCTCTTTTCCACCGAGGAATCACTGCCCGCCAACAAAATCAAGAGCGTCATCGGCGATGTTTCGCTCCCCGCGGTTAAGGAAGCGATAAGCGAACTTAACAAAGAATACGAGACGCAAGGCAGGGCGTTTTTCATCCAGGAAATAGCCGGCGGGTTCCAGATACGCACCAGGCCGGATTACCGGGAATGGATTGCCAAGCTTAATATCCAGAGGGAGGAAACCAAGCTTTCCAACGCGGCCATGGAGGTCTTATCCGTTATCGCTTATAAACAGCCGGTTATCCGCGCGGAGATAGAAGCCATCCGCGGGGTGGATTCCAGCGCCATTGTCCGGGCGCTTATGGAAAAAGGGCTGGTCAAAATGGCCGGCCGTTCCGAGGAATTGGGTCATCCGATTCTTTACGGCACCGCTCCGAAATTCCTGGAATTACTCGGCCTTAATTCACTGCAGGACCTGCCTAAACCGGTCGAACTAAAATGAAATATCCCGCAATGCCGTTACAGAAATACCTGGATTTATTGGGCTCGTCAAACGCCGTGCCGGGCGGCGGCAACGCTTCCGCCTTTGCCGGGGCGATGGCCTCGGCCTTGGGTAAAATGGCTTCCGATATCATTATTAAAAAATCTCCGCCGGAATATAAAAAATCACTCAAAAAAGCCGGCGGTTTTTTCCGCAAGGCTTATGCCGGGCTTTTGAG
>JAGVQN010000108.1 GCA_020051675.1 Candidatus Brocadiia bacterium | reverse complement strand
ACTGGCAGGAAAGCAGCGCTAAAACAGGTTGATTAAGTCGTAAAAAGGTCAACCTATTTCCATGGTCAAATGTCCCAAATGGTCAAAGGCAGTACAATTCTGTGTTTTTCTGTGGCTTATTTATTTCTATTGGCAACAGGCGTTTTATAACATCTTCCTTCGTCTTTAACTCGCCCAATTTCACCGCGGCAGACAGCTTATAATCGCCGATTCTGGTGCGGGTTAACTGGTGCATCACGCCTCCGCAGCCAAGCGCGCGCCCGATATCGTCGCACAATGACCGGATATACGTCCCGCCGGAACAGGCGATTTTCAAATATACATAAGGCAGGTCAAAGCCGGTCATTTCCAGGGACGAGATTTCCACCTCGCGCGCCGCGCGTTCGATGGTTTTGCCTTGCCTCGCCAGCTCATAGAGCCTTTTGCCGTCCTTCTTCAGCGCGGAAAACATCGGCGGCACCTGTTGTATTCTGCCCCTGAAGGCGGGCAGGACTTTTTCCACTGCCGAGCGGGTGATATGTTTGTAGGGGAGTTCCTTTAAGGGCTTGCCGGTTTTATCCAGCGTGTCCGTCGCCACCCCAAGCTGCATGACGGTTTCGTATTCCTTGTTGGATGCCATGAACCGGATGGTCTTGGTCGCCCTGCCGAAGCAGACGACGAGCAGTCCTTTTGCCATCGGGTCAAGCGTGCCGGTATGCCCGGCCTTATTCGCGCCGGAGAGCTTCTTCAGCTTATCCACCACGGCGAAAGAGGTGGGGCCGGGTTCCTTGTAAACCAATAATATTCCGTTAATGTCATTCATAATATCTATTGACAGGCTAAAGCGATTGAGTATAATAAAGATTATGAAGAAGGGACTGTCTACTTATTTTGCCATTTATTTCCTCCTTTCCGTTTTGATAATAAGTTTTGTGGGCGCCGAAGACGGCGATGTAGAAAAAATCATCCGCTCATCCGATATCACCGTTCACGGGCTTGATTTAAACGGGATAATGGATGAGATCGTCAAAGACACGTTTGCCAAAATCCCCGAGCCTAAAAATAAGGAAGGCTACCTGGAACAGGATATCCCTTTGGTTTGCTGGCTGGTGGATAATACTTCGTTCCTCAAGCGGAAAGGCTTCAGCGCCTTGGCGGCAAGCATCAGCAAGGCATTCCAGAAGCAGAAAGTATTTAAGATGTCGGTGGTGAAATTCGCGGCCAAGCCGGAAATTACCTGCGAACTGACCGATAGCCTGGGCGATGTCGTCAACAAAGGGATTAGTTCCGCGTTTAACCGGACGGATGACAGCTGTAAAGACTATTGCGCCGCAATCCGTTTTTGCGTTAATTCAATCAAGGGCGGCTCCAATAAGAAAAAGTATATTATTGTGTTCACCGCGGAGAATAACGAGCTTGAAAGCGATTTGGAAGGAACCCTAAAGCTCCTGAATGAAAATAATATTACGCTGGTGGCAATCAGCGGAGGGTCGATTTTGAGCAATCCGGATACCGAGCCTTACGGGGAGATTCCTCCTGAGAGCAGGGTTTACCGGGCGGATTCTCCGGAGCTGGAACTGGAGTTTTACAATCCTTATCTTGAACGCTGGTATCCGGGCGGGGTGGATGGGGGAGGGAACGTCAGCCCCAATGCCGTTTTTTATACGGAGAATTATCCTTATTATAATACGAATGTCTTTTCCGGCTACGGCGTATACGGCTTAAGCCGCCTGGCGGCTTATACCGGCGGGAAATATTATATGTATTCGCCCGGCGGAGACAAGGGGACTTCTTTTTGCGAGTTGCATTATTGCGCCTGGTGCGGGAGCAATAAAAAAGAACATTCCGCCGGCGACGGATGCTCTTCCCCCTACGATAAATTCCTGCCGGTCATGGCGCCGGTCTTGCTTTCCCGCGATGATTTTAAATATAGATACGGCGGCGACCCGCTCTTCAAGATTTTGAATAAATCGGTGGGTAAAAAGGATTCCTGGATGTCCGCTAACCTGCCGCCTTTTTTTGACAGCGACGGGAATTTGACTTCCTTTTACCATGACCAGGTCGAAAAAGGCTATAGCGCGTTAAATGAACTGATTAAAACGATTGAAGATACTTTGGCGGAAAAAGGGAATGAAGGCAATATCAGGTTCAGAAACCATTTGGAGGTTTCACTGGCTAATCTTTATATGGAAAGGTTCGGCTTATCCCAGCAGAAATACTTTATAGAAAAAATGGACATCAAAAGCATGGGGAAAACCACCAGCTGGAAAACCGCTTATATGTTCCCGTCTTTTGAATGCTTGTGCCATCTTGAGGAGATGACCGGTCTTTCTTATTCCAAGGAGACCGATGATAACTATGCGGACGCCAATATTGAGGTCAAGAGCAAAATAACCGCTTCCATAGACGCCTTTATAAAAAAATACAAGATGGAAATATACGGCGGCGATAAAGGCAAGGATGAATTGGTTGAATCGCTGATAGCCGCGGTTAAGGCTATGAATAAGCATAAAAACACCCCGTGGGAATCCGTTGTCCGGCGGTTGCCGATACTTGTCAGGCTGAAAATATATTACGGGCAGCCTCCTTTGGCGAACATGGTTGAGCCGCCGCATGATCTTTCTAAACCAGTGCCGGAAAACAAAACGCCTAAAACGCCGGCAAAGCCGCCGAAAAGTTCGCCCAAGCCGGGGCAAACGCCGGGCAAAGGCCCGCGCGCCAGCGAAACAAAATGATTAATGACGGAGTTAATATTATGATGAGAAAACTTAATAAGGCGCTGTTTATCTTTATATGCCTGGCCGTTCCGTTTTTGGTAATCAGTTTTTTGAATGCCCAAGACGGCGAGGCGGAAAAAATCATCCGCTCTTCTGATATTACGATTTTCGGGATGGATTTGAACGGCATCACGGATGATATCGTCCGGACAGCCGGGGTTTATAAATCCGCTTCCAAGGAAAAGGACGGCTATGTCGCAAAAGACCCGAAGGACACGCCTTTGATTGCCTACCTCGTGGATAACACCGGCTATATGAAGACCTCCAAGTGCCCGGACCTGCTTTCCGCGGCGATTAGCAAGTCGTTCGATAAATGCAAAGGATACCAGCTGGCTATAATCAAATATGCCAAAAAGACGGCGCTGGTTTGCGAGCCGACCGATAACATAAAAAACATTACCGAAGGGATAAACTCCGTCTTCCAGGCGATTGACGACAGTTACAAAGACCCCTGCGCGGCAATAAGGGAATCTGTCGAGTTCTTAAAGAAATACCCTAACAATAAAAAATACCTGGTTGTTTTTACCGTCCAGAATAATGATTTGGAAAGTGAATTGGAAGAAACCCTTAAGCTTTTGAATGACAATAAGATTACGCTTCTGGTCGTGAGCGGCGGAACGATTTTAAGCGACCCAAACAAAGACCCTTCCGGCGAAGCGCCCCAGGGCAGCAAGGTTTACCGGGCGGATTCCGCGGAAATAGAAATCTCTTTCAATAATCCCCATCTGGAATGGTGGTATCCCGTGGGAAACGACAAAAAACTTGCGACAGGCGATGAGTATTACCGCCATAATTATCCTTATTATAATGCGTTTGTCTTTTCCGGTTACGGCGTATACGGCTTAAGCCGGCTGGCCGCTTATACCGGCGGCAAATATTATATGTATTCGCCTCCGGGAGATTCGGGGAAAACATTTTGCGAGATGCATTATTGCAAGTTTTGCGACGGTAAAAACAAGAAAAGCCATTCCGGCGACAGCGGCTGCGGCGCGCTATACGATAAATTTATTCCGGTATTTGCGCCTTTACTGATATCCAGGGATGATTTTAATTATAAGTATGCCCAGGACCCGATATACAGCCTCGTCCAGAAAATCTGCGCCAAGGGCGGTTTCTGGATGACGATTGATAAAAGCGTCTTTAACGACGACGGCAGTATTTCTTCCGGGTATCTTATGCTGGCGGATAAGGAACTGGAAAGGGTTAATGAGTTCATAAAAACCATGGAAGAGACCCTGGCTGAAAAGGGCAAAGAGAGCCCCAAGCGGTTTGTCGCCCATGCCGAGGCGGTGCTGGCCAATCTTTATGCGGAAAGATTCGGCTTGAATCAGCAGAGGAATTTTATCATGAAATTGAAACCCAAAGACCTTGAGCCGACCGGCGGCAATACAAATTACTATAGCACGGTGATTTTTGAATGCCTCTGCCATATCGAGGAACTGGCCGGGATTATCTACGATAAAAAGAACGAAGACGGGTATGTTGATGCCAAAGGCGGTTTGCCGGATAAGATTAATAATGCGGTGAAACTGATGGTCCAGAAAGACCGCATGACGATATACGGCGGCAAGGAAGGCGAGGAAGAATTAGCCCGCGCGCTTAACATGGCGATACGCACTATCGGGCGTTACAAGAATACGCCGTGGGAATTGGTCGTTCGCCGGCTGCCTATTATTGCAAAGATAAGGATAGATTTTTCCGCGATTGGCGGCGGGATGGGTGTGCTGGGTGTTACCCCTCCGCCTGCGTCAGGCAAGAAGCCGGCTCCATCGCAGACTCCCGGCAAAGGTCCGCGCGCCGGCCAGACCGGTAAATAAATTAAGGGTTTAGGACGATTTTATCGTTTTACAGCTGATTGGGTAAATAGAAAAAGAAGGTTATAAAAGCATCCGCAGGCCGGAGGGCGGTTTCTTGGGCGTTACTCCGAGTATTTCTTCCACAATCGCCTTATCGTCAAAGGGCTTGATAGTATTTTTAAATATCTGGTATGTTTCGTGCCCCTTACCGGCAATCAGCACCAAGTCTCCCTCTTTTGCCAAGTCCAGTGCTTTTTCTATTGCCTTTCTCCGGTCGGTTTCAAGGATATAATTTTGTTTAGTTAATCCCTTCTTAATATCCTCAATAATCGCCATAGGCTCTTCAGAGCGGGGATTATCCGAGGTAAGGACCATCATATCCGCATATTGTTCGACGGCCTTTGCCATTAAGGGGCGCTTGCCTTTATCGCGGTCGCCTCCGCAGCCGAAGAGGACGATTAGCTTCCCCCTAACCAGAGGCTTCAAGCTTGCCAGGGTTTGCTCCAGGGCATTGGGCGTATGGGCGAAATCGACCATGACCTGTCCGCCGAAGGCGGATCCGCCTCTGGCGGAAATGGGATGTTTTGTTTCCACCATTTCCATTCGTCCCCTGACGGATTTCAGGTTGGCAATGCCTTTAGCTATAATTTCCGCATCTGTTATGCCCAGCGAATATATCGTCGCCACCGCGGCCAGGATATTATAGGCATTGTGCTGTCCGATAAGCGGGCTTGATACGCTGATTTTATCTCCCGGCGTATTGATATTAATCTTAAGCCCATCAAGCGAATTCTCCGTGACCTCTGCGGTGAATTGGGAATTTTCTGATAAGCCTGCCTGTCCGGTAGGCAGGCCGTATTTTAATACGCGCGCCTTGGTAACGGATTCAATATACTCGCTTGCCGGGTCATCCGCGTTTAATAGGGCAGTGCTCTTTTCAGAGAGTTCGCGGAATAGGATTGATTTCGCCTTGCGGTATTCATCCGTATTTTTATGGTAATCCATGTGGTCTCTGCCAAGATTGGTAAAAACGCCGGAGACGAAATTTATCCCGTGTACCCGTTTCTGGACGAGCGAGTGGGAGGATGCCTCCATGACGGCGTAATTTAGTCCCGAAGAAAGCATTTCCGATAAATAGTAGGCGATGTCGCAGGATTCCGGGGTGGTAATGGGCGCCGGTATCTCGCGGCTGCCGATGGAATAGGAGATAGTCCCCAGCTGTCCCACTTTATTGCCGGCTGCCTCCAGTATGGAGCGGATAAGGCAGGCGGTAGTGGTCTTGCCGTTGGTGCCGGTAATCCCGATGACTTTTAGTTTGGAGCTGGGCTGGTTATAGAATTCGTGGGAAATTATTGCCAGCGCAGCCCTTGTATCCGGAACGACAAGCTGCGGTATAGTAGTGTCCGTATCGGTTTTTTGCTGGGTGATAATGGCCGAAGCGCCGCGCTTGATTGCCTCAGGTATAAAGCGGTGGCCGTCGGTTGCTTCGCCCTTAATCGCGACAAAGAGCGCGCCGGGCGATACCTTGCGTGAATCGTAACAGACGGAGGTGATTTCGCAGTCACGCCCGCCTGCTTGTCCGGTAGGCAGGTTTGAGACGACCTGATGCTTGGGACCCCTACCTTCGGTAGGGGAATCCCTATCAATCGGGCCTGTCTGCCGTAGCACAGGCAGGTGTCCCCGAAGCGAAGCTGAGCGGGGGAGAATCTTTTTTATCTGTGAGAATTTCATGATAAGCGT
>JAGVQN010000095.1 GCA_020051675.1 Candidatus Brocadiia bacterium | reverse complement strand
TTATAGAAGTGGAAAAGTTCCATTCCACCGTAAAAATACCGAAAATATTCAAAGACCCCGATATGGATTTCATACAGGGGAAAAGTTTTAATGAACTGATAAGCGCGGAAAAGAAGGGCACGGAAAAAGCCCTGACCGAAAGCAAACGCCCGAATTATACAATCAAACTGCCTAACGTCTCGGAAGAAACCGTCGGGGAACTCATTTATTTCTGGGAACTGGTGACAGCCTATTCCGGCAAGTTATATAATGTAAACGCCTTTAACCAGCCCGGCGTGGAAGCCGGCAAGGTTGCGACAAGGGAGATACTGAGCAAGAAATAGAAAAGGATTTATTTTATGATGCTGCCTCCTTTTAAGATTAAAAGCGTCGAGCCCATCTCAACCACCACCCGTGAATACCGAATAAAGAAAATAAAAGAAATAGGTTACAATCCGTTCCTTTTGCCGGCGCAGGATGTGGTCATAGACCTCCTGACGGACAGCGGCACGGGTGCCATGTCCGACCGCCAGTGGGCAGGCATCATGCTCGGGGACGAAAGTTATGCCGGAAGCGTTAATTTCCAGCATATGGCCGCGGCGGTAAAAGACATCATGGGTTTCCCTTACACGCTGCCCACCCACCAGGGACGCGGTGCGGAAAAGGTGCTTGATCGCGCTGTTGTCAAGAAAGGACAGATCATTCCCGGTAACATGCATTTTGATACAACCAAGGCGCATATCGAAGACGTCGGCGGGCGCGTGGTTGATTGCACGATTGATGCCATTTATAATCCGTATTCAACCTATCCGTTTAAAGGCAATCTATATTTGAAAAAACTGGAAGCGGCCATAAAGCCCAATCCCGGCAACGTTGCTTATGTTTTAATTACCGTGACCTGCAATTCCGGAGGCGGACAGCCGGTTTCCCTTAAGAACATAAAAGAAGTCTCCCTGATTGCGCGCAAATATAAATGTAAACTGTTTGTCGATGCGGCGCGCTTTGCCGAGAACGCCTATTTCATAAAACAGCGCGAACCGGGCTACCAAAATAAATCCATCAGGCAAATCGTGCGCGAGATGTTTTCCTATGCGGATGGCTGCACTATGAGCGCCAAGAAAGATGCCATCGTCAATATGGGCGGATTTATCGGCGTAAGGGATAATGCGCTTTACCGGAAACTGATCCCGCTGGGAGTCCTCCTGGAAGGATTTCCCACCTACGGCGGGATGAACGGGCGCGATATGGAAGCGCTGGCAATCGGGCTTTATGAAGGTACCGAGGAAGAATATCTCCATTACAGGACGCAGCAAGTGGCTTATCTGGGCAACGGATTAAAAAAGACGGGCGTGCCGGTTGTTACCCCGTTCGGCGGGCACGCTATTTATATAGACGCCAAAAAGTTCCTGCCGCATATTAAGAGAGAGAATTTCCCGGGCCATACATTAACCATAGAGTTTTATATCGAAGGCGGCATCCGCACGGTGGAAATCGGCGCCCTTCTGGCCGGACGCGACCCGGACACAAAGGAAAATATTTTCCCGGAACTGGAACTGGTCCGGCTGGCCATTCCGCGCCGTGTCTATATGAAAGAGCATCTTGATTACGTCATAGAATGCGCCAAGAATATCTGGCAACGGCGTAAGAAGCTTAAAGGCGTAACTTTTAATTTCGAATCGCCCATTATGCGCCATTTCCAGTCAACCTTTAAACGATTGGTGTGAGCATATACGAAACCTCCCAACCCCGATTTGCGGGGTCGGGATAGAAAGGAATTATCCGATGAGCAGAAGAGTTGTCATAACACACGCAAAACGAACCCCGATAGGCAAATTCCTGGGCGCTTTTTCCGAAATCACGGCCGTTGATTTGGGCGTCTCGGTAACCAAGTCGCTCTTTAAGGAGTCGGGCTTGGAGCCCAAGAAGGTGGATGAGCTGATATTCGGCAATGCGCGCCAGGCAGGCAACCGCCCGAATCCGGGCAGGCAGATTGCATATTTTTCCGGGATACCGCAAGATACACCCGGTTATACAGTCAACAAAGCATGCGGCTCAGGATTAAAATCAATCGTCCTGGCACACCAATCAATTACTTTGGGAGATGCGGATATCATCGTTGCCGGCGGCACGGAAAATATGACCATGGTTCCCTTTATGCTCCCCAAATTCCGCGCCGGATACAGGCTCGGTAATGACAAGGTAGTTGACGGGATGTATCACGACGGATTGCTTTGTCCTTTATGTAATATAATAATGGGAGCGACCGCGGAAAACCTGGTCGTCCAATACAAAATCTCCCGCGAGGAGCAGGATAAATACGCCCTGAATAGCCAGCATAAATGCGAGAAGGCCGTGAAGGAGAATAGGTTCAAGGAAGAAATCGCTCCGGTGGAAATCAAGACAAGGAAAGAAACTATCCTGGTGGAAAAGGACGAGAACCCGCGTGAAGGGGCGACGCTCGAATCACTTGCCAAGCTTAAACCGGTATTCAAGAAAGAAGAAGAGGGCGGAACGGTTCATCCGGGAAATGCCTGCGGGATTGCGGACAGCGCCGCGGCGGTCCTGGTCATGGGCGAGGACATTGCCAAAAAGTTGGGATATAAACCTTTGGCTTACATTTCAGGATATGTCAGCGTAGGCGTTGACCCGGCGTATATGGGCATCGCACCGGTTTCGGCTATCAGGAAGCTGGAAACCAAGACAGGCGAGAAACTGAATGATTTTGATTTGATAGAACTAAACGAGGCATTTGCCGCACAGGTGATTGCCGCGGACCGGGAACTCAAGCTACCGATGGACAGAGTCAACGTAAACGGCGGGTCAATAGCGCTGGGGCATCCTATCGGCGCAACCGGCTGCCGGTTTGTCGTGACACTTTTGCACGAGATGCAGAAACGCAACGCTAAAAAGGGACTTGCTACGCTCTGCATGAGCGGCGGCATGGGCATGGCGGTAAGCTTTACCCGCAATTAAATTTATTTTACAGTAAATAAAACAGCCGGGCAGCCGCTCTCCATCGGCGCTGACGGCGGATATAACGGAAGTAACGGCGGCGGCGCGCCCCAGAATTGACCTTTAAGATTTTACCTTTTCTTTAAGGGCTTTCTTTTCTTCCTCTGTCAGATAATCCACAAAAAGAACACCGTCAAGATGGTCCATTTCATGCTGAATTACGCGGGAAAGATTATCCTGTATGCTTTGCTCCTCGGTAACCGGAATCAAGCCGGTATCTATCTCTATCTTTCGCCCATCCAGGTTAAGGGCTTCGCATAAGATTCGTTTATGGCGCGAAACTTTCGCGCTGAAACCAGGAACACTCAAGCATCCTTCTTCTTCGTGAATCTTACCGGACTTCTTGTTGATTTTTGGATTAATAAGAACTATTTCCCCTGCCGGTTTTTTAGAAAGGTTTATCACCAGCATCCGCAAAGGCTTCCCGACCTGGGTTGCCGCCAAGCCAACCCCATTTTCTTTATACATCAAATCCAGCATTTTCCTGGCAAGCTGCTTTAGATCCTTATTGATTTGCCTGACATCCTGCGCTTTCCTGCGCAGCTTGGGGTCAGGATATTTTAATATTGTAAGTTTCATATAATCTCCCTAAGCCTTATTTTACCAAACTGTTATTGTTTTGCCAATTAAAATTTTATTATATATAATGCTTCCGTGAAAGAATTCGCCTATATCAGATGGATTCAAAAACAATTAAAAACCAGCCCTGAGGTAAACATTCCTTCCGGGGACGACTGCGCCGGAATAAAAATCGGCAGGAACAAAACCGCCTTAATTACCACTGATGTGATTGTCGAAGGAATTGATTTCCGGCTTGGCGCAGGCGGCGCTACGGCTTTTCAGGTTGGCTATAAGGCGTTGGCTGTATCTATATCCGATATTGCGGCAATGGGCGGCGTGCCCGGCCTTTCAGGCAGGGACTCCCTATCATCCCGCGAAACAAAGCGGAGCGGGGCGGATAAGCTCTACGCCGTCGCGACAGTTACCTTGCGCAAAGAATTAAGCGGCAAATTCGCTAAGGAATTATTCCGCGGAATGAAAACGATCGCCCATAAATTTAATATCCCTCTTATCGGGGGGGACGTTTCTTCAACAAAAGGGCCTATCTGCATAAGCACCACCGTGATCGGGATAGCCGGCACCAAAGGAACACTGAAACGCTCCGGCGCAAAGGAAAACGACGCCATTATGGTAACCGGTAAATTAGGCGGCTCGATTCTCGGAAAACACCTGAATTTTATCCCGCGTTTGGCTGAAGCGCGCACTTTAAATACTTATTACCGAATCAATTCCATGATAGATTTAAGCGACGGCTTACTGGCTGATTTAAATCATATCCTTAAACCAAGCGGAGAAGGCGCGATATTGTGGGAAAACAATATCCCGATATCGAATGATGCTTATAAATTAAGCAGAAAAGACAAAAAATCGCCGCTTAGCCATGCCTTGACGGACGGAGAGGATTTCGAATTACTGTTTACTTTACCTATGAGGGAAGCGTATAAAATTACTCGGGATACCCCTCTGAAAATACCGGTTTCCTTTATCGGTATTATATGTAAAGGCAAAGGAATCAATTTATTGACCGGACAAGGGCAAATAAAGAAGCTTATCCCGAAAGGATATGAGCATTTTGCGTAATGAGTTATGCGCCTGGCGTTTAACGCAGAACATTTATGGCAATGATTATTTCTCATAGCGTAAAAGAAACCATGGCGCTTGGCGCGCGCCTCGGGAAAAAGCTTAAAGCCGGAGATATCGTGGCATTAACCGGTGTTTTCGGCGCCGGGAAAACCTATTTCACCAAGGGCATCGCCAAGGGATTAGGCGTGAAAAACGTTAATAAAGTCGTCAGCCCCAGTTTTGTCCTTGGAACAATCCATCTCGGTAAAAAATATAAGCTTTATCACTTTGACACCCACCGGCTGCCTGACGCCACGGAACTTTTAAATCTGGGGTTTACCGATTGTTTCTCGGACGGCGTATGCGTGATGGAATGGGCGGAACGGATGCGCGGGCTTAAAGCACAGCCTAATGTAATTGTTGTATCTTTTAAAATTACCGGAAAGAATAAAAGAATTATAAAGATCTCCGGCAAGAAAATATAATATCAGTTATTAAGCAAGCTGATCCCGACAGCCATCGGGATGGCGGAAAAGGAGAACGTTATGGATAAAGGAACAATGGACCTCTTAAAAAAGCTGGTTAATGCCAACGGAGTACCCGGATATGAAGGAGAAATATCCGATATCATCGCCAGCGAGATGAAAGGGTTAACTAATATCAGTTATGATAAAATGGGATGCGTCATCTGCGAAAAGAAAGGTTCAAGCGCCTCGCCGAAAATCATGATTCCCGGTCATATGGACGAAATCGGGTTTATGGTGATACTTATTACCGAAGAAGGATTTATCAAATTCACGGCATTAGGCGGATGGCTTCCCCAATACCTGATAGCTCAGCGCGTTACCATAAAAACATCCAAAGGCTATCTCCACGGAATCATCGGATCCAAACCAATCCACCTGATGAGCGACGACGAACGCAAAAAGCCTACGGACATCAAAACCCTTTACATAGATATCGGCGTTAAGGATAAAAAAGGCGCTCTAGAGGCCGGAGTAAAACCGGGCGACCCGATTATCCCGGTCGGGCCTTTTACCGTCATGGCGGATCCGGATTACCTTTTAGCCAAGGCCTGGGATGACCGCATCGGCTGCGCCATATTTATCGATGTGATCAAGGCGCTCAAAGGCCGCAGGCACCCGAATACCGTATACGGGGTCGGCACGGTTCAGGAAGAAATCGGCACCCGCGGCGCGCAAACCGCCGCCCATAAGATTAATCCTGATGTCGCCCTGGTCTGCGATGTCGGCCTGGCGCAGGATGTCCCGGGCGGAGAAAAAGGCGTCGGTATCCTGGGAAAAGGGCCGATGATTACCATTTACGACGCGGGCATGATACCTAACCTGACGCTTCGTGATTTTATCATTGACGTAGCCGAAAAGAATAAAATTCCCTACCAGATACAAGCCCTGGAACGGGGCGCTACGGACGGACGCCCCATCCATATACATGCCGGCGGCGTGCCTTGCGTTTATCTCGGCATCCCCACCCGCTATATCCACAGCCATTCGGGGATTATCCATGTGGCTGATTATGAAAATATAATCAAGCTGCTGACCGAAGTGGTCATGAAACTGGATGAAAAGCAGGTTAAAAAGTTCAGCAAATAAATTTTACGCAAAATATAAGATTTTTTGAACCAAACCTGATTTTATACGTTTATATATATGTCAGAGCCGATTGAAGTTCAAAGCAATGAATGGGAGAAAACACCGGATACCGAGCTTATGATGCGGTATAAGAAAAGCCGCGATAAAAAGGCTTTTGCCGAACTGGTCAGGCGGCACCAGAAACCGCTTTTGAATTTCTTTTACCGGCTCTCCTGGGACAGCGGAATATCGGAAGATTTGACGCAGGAGGTATTTATAAAACTGGCTCAAAGCTCAAAAAACTACCTGCCGCGCGCCAAATTCAACACGTTTTTGTATACGATTGCGCGGATGACCTGGACGGACCTTTTAAGAACGCGTAAATACAGGCTCCATCCGGTTTCCCTGGACCGGGGAATTAAAGATTCGGATAAAGACACGGCGCTCAAAGAAATGGTCGTGAAAGACCCAAAAAGGCTTGAGGAGCAACTGATAAATAAAGAAATGCTGAACAAGGTAAAAGAAACCATGAGAGAACTACACGAAGAACACCAGGTAATAATCAATCTTTGTGTTTTCCAGGAAATGAATTACGAAGATGCCGCAGCGGTGCTGAAAATACCGCTGGGCAGCGTGAAATCCAGGCTGCATTTTGCGCTGTCAAAATTAAAGGAATTGGTAAAACCTTAGAAAAAAGGTGTTGTTATGTGCGATAAAAACTACGATTTAATCGGCTACGTAAAAAATGGAGTGGCTCCGGAAGAGAAATCCGCCGTTAAAAGCCACCTCGATTCCTGCGCGGAATGCCGCGAGGAACTGCGGTCTATCAAAACACTCTTTGCCGCATTCAAGGAAATACCTGAAATAGAGCCGCCTTCCGATTTCGAATCGCGCGTGATGCGGGAAATTGAAAAGATACCGGAACCGGTTAATCTCGGTCTTTCCGGAATCCATGATTTCGTCTCGCAGAAAATACAAACAGCCGTTGTCAGGGTAAAATATACTTTCCGGCATTCATCCCCCTGGGCGCTGTCTGCCGCGTTTCACGTTGTCGTCTTTGCCGCTTTGGGATTGCTCTTTATCAGGCCAACCCAAAACCAACTCGAAAAGGATTATCCGATAAAATTTATCCCTGATAATCGGTCTGCCGAACGCGAGTTAATACCGGGTGACCCTAACAATATGGCCTTCAGGCCGAATGATTATAAATTCCCCCGTTTCGAAAAAGATCCCGTAACCGCTTCGGACATGCCGCTGCCGTCTATGGAAAACCCTGAGTTTGTCCAGGACGTCAACCCGGTTCAGCCGCCGGAGTTACCGCCCTCTGTTTGGGACATCCAGCACCTGCCCCAGATGGTCCGGGTAGATTCTGTCAAAAACAAGGGCTTCACGGACCACATGGCCAATAACCGCGCCGGCGCCAAACGTAAAGAACTGGTTTCTCAATACGGCGGCGATTCTTCAACCGAACGGGCGGTCGCGCAAGGGCTTGACTGGCTCAAGAAAAACCAGGACGCAAACGGGTCGTGGGACCCGGAAAAACATGAAGGGATAAAAGATTATCAGGTCGGATTAACCGGGCTGTCGCTTCTGACATTCATAACGGACGGAAACAGCTCCCTGAAAGGCTCTCACCAAAAAACGGTCCGGGCCGGGATGAACTACTTATTATCCCAGCAACAGAAAAACGGGTTGTTCGGGCCTTCGGCCATAAACGGAAAAACCATTAATTATATGTATAACCACGGAATCGCCACCATGGCGGTGCTGGAAGACTATTGCCAGACGCGCGATAAAGCCGAGGAAAAAGCCGTTGCCAAAGCGGTTGATTTTATCGTGAGCGCCCAGAACGCCCAGGGCGGCTGGGGCTATCAATCCGCTAACGGAATTAACGATACCTCGATAACCGTCTGGCAGGTATTTGCCTTAAAACTCGCCCAAACGCTTGATATCGGAGATGTAACCTCCTCATTAAAAAGGGCAAGCCAATGGCTCGCTTCGGTCACCAACGAAGACGGCTATGTCGGCTACCGCAAGACGAATAATTATCCCAACGGCCCTTTCGCCCTGACCGCCGCCGGGATGTTCTCCCAGTTATTTATCGGCTGGGATAAAAGCGACGTCCTGATTGAAAAGCAATCTAAAATATTAACCGCCCAATTGCCCAAAATGCATCCGGGCAGCCAGTCGATTGATAATGATTATTACTACTGGTATTTCGGGACGCTCGCCATGCATAAAAAAGGCGGCAAGGAATGGCAGAACTGGAACAAGCACCTTAAAGAAACGCTCGTCAAGGCGCAGGAAACCGATAAAACAGCCGGCGCTGGCTCCTGGGCACCCGAAGACCGCTGGAGCGCTTACGGCGGCAGGCTTTACACCACCGCCATGGCAATCCTTACACTCCAGACCTATTACCGTTATTCGAATATATAAACGCCGCCTGAATAATTGTCATTCGAATAAATATTCCAAAAGAATTTGCTTTCCGCGAACAAATTGGTATACTTTAAATTATGGCTACGCTTTTCAAATACGCATCTGTATTCGCCTTGTTAATAATCATTTTAGGAGTCTCTTTTGCACTCCTGATGAGCGAAGAGAAAGGCGAGGCGCCGAAAGATTCCGGCGATTTATTCGAACTGAATTCGCGCATCGGGGTTGCGGTCGACAAAGGATTAAAGTTCCTGGCATCAAAGCAAGCTAAAACAGGATTTATCGGCCCGCAATACCAGGTCTTTGTCACCGGCGTTGCCGGATTGGCTTTCCTGGCAAGCGGCAACCTTCCGGGCGAAGGCAAATACGGCGCTAATATCCATTCCGCGCGCCGTTACATCGTCAATTCAACCAGCAAAATCGGCTACATCTGCGAAGACGAAAGAAGCGGCGGCGCTTCCCGCATGCACGGGCACGGCTTTGCCACCTGGTTCCTGGCCGAACTTTACGGAACCAGCCGCCAGAGCGGGATAGAGGTGGAAGAAGAGGTCAAAACGATTCTTAAAAAAGCCATTGATGTCATCGAAGCCAGCCAGAGCAACGAAGGCGGCTGGTATTACACCCCGCAAAAAGGCGGGGACGAAGGAAGCATCACGGTCTGTATTGTCCAGGCATTGCGCGCCGCGCGTAATATCGGCTTGAGCGTAAACAAGCAGGTGATAGACCGGGGCGTTAATTACCTCAAAAAGAGCGCCAATCCGGACGGCAGTTTCAAATATTCGCTGGGCAGCGGCGGAGGCGGGACATTCCCCTTGGCGGCCGGCGGCGTTTCTTCCTTATGCCTCTACGGGATGTATGACGCGCCCGAAACGCTCAAAGGGCTGGAATACATCCTGAAATACAAACCGGGCACTCCCAACAACTGGAGCTCTTATCCGTATTATTCCAATTTTTACGCCACGCTGGCGATGTTCCTGGCAGGCGAAAAATACTGGGAGGAATGGTTCCCGCTCGAAGCCAAAATGCTCCTGGAAAAACAGGCCGCGGACGGCTCCTGGCAGGGAGGGGAAGGCGGTTCACCCGAATACGCCACCGCCCTGGCATGCCTAACCCTGCAGATTCCCTTGCAGTATTTACCCCTGTTTCATAAATAAAAGAATATAAGGCAGGGGGTCCTTACAGGAGGCTCCGCACTGTGTCACCGAACTATAGATTGTTAAATGCTTATCGGTTGAAGGACGTTGCGTAATAGGCTGTCATAAATATATCATTTGAATCCACCCACCAC
>JAGVQN010000016.1 GCA_020051675.1 Candidatus Brocadiia bacterium | reverse complement strand
CCTTATAAAAATACTGTTCTCTACAAGTATTTTCGTCTATGACCCTGTTTTACTTTAACTTTTATATCACTCCTCAAAATAATTATTCAACAAAGCAGGTATACTCTTAATCGGGATGGGGTATACTCTTAATCGGGATAGGGTATACTTTTAATCGGGATGGGGTACACGTTTGAGCCGGATGGGGTATACGCTTGAGCCCGGAGGTATATCCACAAGAGCCCGGAGGGGTATTATCCCCCACCCTATCCCCCACCCCCCTTAGGCGTAATTGCCGTAACTACAGATAAATAAATAAGTTACACCCAAAAACCCGCCCAATCGGTTACTCTGGCACCGGAAGTGTCAGGCCGATTATTAGCAAGTGTCAAGCCGAGACATTAGATACAAATGGGGATATTGAAAAAAATATGACTTATCCCGACGAAATAGTCCCGTCTAAACGGGAGGCTATCGCACTCTGTCACCGTTCTGATACTGAAAAATAGATTGAGCTATTTTGGAGCGTTTTTCTTGCTTATCGCGACGAATGCCATCTGGAGGTTATACAGCACTTCTTTCATCGCCTTGGCCTCGTCCGGCGTGAGGTTGCCCTTGGTCTTGGTTTCTAATACCTGTATCGTATCTATGAGATATTTCGCTTCCGGCAGGTTCATTTCCTTTTGCCCGGTTGCCGGATGAGCCACCTGCCCCAGCGCCATCAGCGCCTGGGTGGCTAAGGTGGAAATAAACTGGATAAAACCCGACCCTTCGGGACCTTCGGCGTCTTCCCCTGCCGGCTCTGTTGGCGCGGGGCTTTGGGCAAACTTTTCCTTCTCCGCCCGCGCCCGCATTTTCCAGCCTTCGTCCACATGCTTTTCTTCTGTCATGTTACATATATATAACATCCGCCTGCTGAATAGTCAAGAAAACTTCGTAGCCATAGATTATCATCCGTGTAATCCGTGTAATCTGTGGTTACATCTTTCTATACTATCAAGTAGAAAATGAATTGACATAACGCCTTTTATATCTTATCCTGTTATGGTATGGAGGAAATGGATCTCATCATCCAAAGCCAGCAGAATAACCGCCAGGCTTTTAACCAGCTGGTCGTGAAATACCAGGATAGATTATACACCACGCTTTACCGGATGATAGGCAACGACCATGATACGCTCGATATCTGCCAGGAGGCGTTCATCCGCGCCTTTGTCAATATCAGGAGTTTTAAGGGCAAGTCGTCATTTTCGACCTGGCTCTGCCAGATAGCGATTAACCAGTATTATACCCATCACCAGAAGTCCAAAAAGGAGAAAGAACGCAAAGTCGATTACCAGATAGCCCGGAAAAAAGAGGCCGTCCAGGCATATACATCCGGGCTGACCGAGCTGAAGAACCCGGCAGTAAACCCAACCCAGCCGGTCCATGCCAAAGAACAGGCGGAAACGGTCCAGTCCGCCCTTGATTCACTTGAACCGGAACTGAGAAAGATTGTGGTGTTAAAAGACGTGGAAGATTTATCCTACATGGAAATTTCCGCCATGGTCAAAAAACCGGTTCATATCATCAGGACGCGGCTCTCCCAGGCACGCCAGGAGCTCAGAAACACACTCAAGAAATATTTATAGTAAAATAATTTTATTTAGCATATGTCAAGATAGCCAGGGTCTAATATTTCGGAAGAGCCCCCTGACGGGGACGCCCGATAATGGGTGACCCGGAGTGGAATGGGCGGAAGAGCCCCCTGACGGGGACGCCCGATAATGGGTGACCCGGAGTGGAATGGGCGGAAGAGCCCCCTGACGGGGACGCCGACCCCTCTCCCGATGATTTCGGGATTAGGACGTCCCGTAATGGGGTGCCCCAAAATGGAATGGGCGGAATAAAAGGAGATGTAAAATGACAGCTTATCAAAATCAGGCAGATGACAATCAGAAAGGGAGGGTAAAACCGGCTACGTCTAAACTCCAGTTAACAGGAGAAACACTGGGCAATTTCCGCGTTACCGAGGAATTAGGCAAGGGCGGAATGGGCGTGGTTTATAAGGCTTATGACCGCGCGCTTGACCGCGTGGTCGCAGTCAAGGTGCTGCCCCTGCACCTGGCTGAGGATAATGAATTCATCAAAAGGTTTATCCGCGAAGCCAGAATCGCCGCGAAACTGGAGCATCCGAATATTGTCCAGATTTATTCGGCCGCCAAATCCGGAAATCTCTGGTATATCGCAATGCAGCTGGTCAACGGCAAGCCACTTTCGGCTTACCAGAAAACCAAAACGAAGTTTTCCATAAAGGACGCTTTGCTTATTACGCGCGCGGTGGCGGACGCGCTTTTCACCGCCCACCGCATGGGAATCGTCCACCGAGATATCAAGCCTTCCAATATCATGATAGATGAAAAAGGGCTGGTAAAAGTGATGGATTTCGGGCTGGCGCGCGCCATGGCCTCGCGCAACAAGATAACCAATACCGGACTCTACCTTGGGACGCCGGAATACAGCTCGCCCGAACAATGCGAGAGCACGGCGGTGGATGAACGTGTCGATATCTATTCGCTGGGAGTGGTGTTATACGAATTGCTTTCGGGCCGGGTTCCGCATGTCGCCGAAACACCGCTCGCCCTTTTTAAGAAAATAGTCGAGGAAGCGCCCATCCCGGTTAAAATGATTAACCCCAACGTCCCTTCTTCCGTCGTTAACCTGGTCACTAAGATGATGGAAAAGAACAAGGAAAAAAGGCACCAATCCACAAGAACTATTATTGAAGATATAGACAGTATCCTTAAAACAGAAACGCTCCCGGTATCCAAAGATGTCATCCGGATAAGCGATTCGGGCGAACCGAAAGCCACTCCGGCGCTTCCGATTAAGAAACATGCTAAAAGAATAGTCGTGATAAAGAAACCTTCTTTCTCCGCGATATATACATTAATAGGCGTCGCCGCCGGGATATTGCTGGTTTTATTTATTGCTTTCCGGAATAAGCCTTCCGAACCGGATAAAACAATCGACGCCCATCAAGATAAACAGGTTGCTGTCAGCCGGCAGACGGCTGATCCCGCGCAACAGGCGGAAGATATCACAACAGTGGTCTTTGATTTCCAGAACCTCGGCAACAATAGCGACGCGAAATGGCTGGAAATAGCGATTCCGGAAATGCTCATTGTCAATCTTAACCAGTGCCAAACCCTCAAAACCACCACTCGCCCGTCGCTTATGGAAAAGATAAGGCAGACAAAGAAAACAATAGACAGCAATTCGCTTTTCAGCCCGGAAGCCAAATCGGTTTTAAGCGGCTTGAGAGCCGATGTGGTAATAGTTGGCAAATTCTTCATCCCCGAACCGCCTAAAATCAGGGTGACCGCGAGCATCTACCGCTATAGCAGCAAAAGCCAGTCTGGGCTGCAGCATATTGCCGATTGCGGAAAAGACGGCGCTGATTACAATAAAGACCTGCTTAAAATAGTTGATGATTTGACCATGCAAATAATAAACGCCTTAAAAGAAAAAGGGAAATCTTACCTGGCTCTCGCCGGACGTATTTCTTTGCCCGGCGCGCCTGATACGGCAAAGTTAATGGTAGCCCAGCTGGACCAGGCTAAACAGCTGAATACCTATCTGGAAAAGAATAAAAACAGCCAGTCGGATAAAATGAATCTGAGCGGATATGGGCAAAAGAGCGAAGAGCCTCCGGCCGCCCCGGCCGCGCCTAAAGCAAGCAGACCGGAAGAAAACAATTCGATTTCTGCCGAAAAATCAAGGGGAGAAAATGACTTCGGGTTGTTATCCGCGGAAGGCGATTCTGCGGAGCGGGCAAATAAAGGAAAAAAGTCGCAGAGTAAGCTGGCTAAAGGCGATACCGAAACAAAGCTGGCTGAGAATGAAAAATCAGACGACAAGACAGGCGACCTGCTTGATGAGGAAGACGGAGAATCCAAAGAAGAAACAGAATTAATAAATAGGTTGAAATTACTCTACAACGCTATCCAGCGTATGGAACAAGAAGCTAAGGAAGCGAGGTAATAATTATGAAATGCGAAAATATCAGGGAATTGTTAAGCGCTTATATCGATGACGAGCTTTCGGAAAAGGAGGCAACCATAATCAGGCGGCATCTGGAAGATTGCCTCGATTGCGGGGAGGAAGCCGTTGAGTTAAATAAGGTGCGGCAGATGATGAAAGAACTGCCCATGGTCAAAGCGCCGGCCGAACTGGCTGAAAGAGTAAACAGAGAATTAGACGGTATCCCAGAGCCTAACCCGTTAAACATTTTTGTCCGCTACCGGTGGGTAATACCCGGGCTGGCAACAGCCGCGGCCGCTTTCCTGGTTGTTTACGCGGGCTTGATGCTCCAGCCGGCCAAGACAACGGATATAACCGAAAATCGTCCCGATGATGCCGGTTCTGAATATAGGATCAAGCTAAAAACTAACTCGCTTGCGGAAGATAAAAAGGCGCAACCGGGGATTTTCACGCTGAACGTTAAAGAAAACTCAAATGAGCCCGTGGTGTTTTCTCAAAAAGTCAATATTGCCTCTAAAGACAATGCAATGGTTTTGCGGAATATCGAAGCTATCGTCACGCAATATTCCGGGAAAATAGCCGGCGGCAACGAAGAAAAACGAAGCGAACCAGCCGGAGCAAACAACGGGTTCTTGGCTAAAGAAAAGCCGGATACGGAAAAACAGATGAACACGGGCAAAACATACCAGGTAAAAGTAATCCTGCCCCTTAACCAAAAAGAAGCATTTATCGAACAGCTTAAAATAAATAAAATCGGCACTGTTAAAGTGGCCGAACTGGAAAAAAACCAAACCGGCTCGCTTACCGTCCATGAACTATTGACTGATGAATTGGTCGCCGGGATTGAGGATAAACTTAACACTAAAATGGAGGAAACTCAACCTGAAGAAAATAATGCGGGCAATTCATACGGATATTCCGCAGGCGCAACCGATAAAAACAAACCGAATAAACAGGAAGAATCCGGCAAAGGCAGAGTTCCCGGGGCGATGAAAGCCCCGCCTCCACCGGCGGCCCCGTCCCAACCGCCGGAAGGGGATTCCGCCAGTAACGCGCCGGTTAAAGATTCAAAAGAAACTCCCGGTAATGCCGAGGGGGATTACGAGATTACCGGTAAAGGGGAAACAGCCGATGAACCAAATGAACCAAACGTCCGCGCGGAACAGCTGAAGAAAATAGACAACTCGCTGGCTATATTACATGATTTGGAAATGCAGGAAAAAGCAAAAGAGCAGCAAAAGAACGAGACAACCCAAGGCGATT
>JAGVQN010000089.1 GCA_020051675.1 Candidatus Brocadiia bacterium | reverse complement strand
TACCGCCTTTTTATAAAACGGTTGGGCATCCAGATATAACATGCGGAACATGCTCGCGCAGTTATTGCCGAGAATGTAATAAAACAGCGCCGGGTTAGGGTTTATTTTAACGATTTCAGAGCAGGCTTTGTCGAATTCCTTGATATCGTTATTAAGGTAATAGATACTTGCTCTGGTGGCGTTAAGCGAAACCGAATTAGGATTGATTGACAGCGCTTTATTGATTGTCTTTAATGCCTCTTCGTTCTGTTCATTTGCCAGGTGTGCAAGCGCTAAAAGCTCTAATGCTTCCGGATGATTCTGGTTAATGGTTAATAGTTTTTCCAGAATGGCTTTGGTTACTTCCGGCTTTTCCTGACAGTAAGCCATCCCGAGAATCGCCTGCGGGTATTCGGGATTTATTTTCAGGGCGGATTGGAAACAATTAACCGCTTCCGGGACATCGTCTTTATCCAGATAGCAGGTTCCCCAGAATGAGTAGAGCCGTGGGTTTGCCTTGTCAGCCTGTTCCACCGAAGGCAGTATAAAGTTATTGACAAAATGGAAGGTATTTAAATCGCCTTTGCGCGTCGCAAACATCCACAAGCCTTCCGCCAGCGTGATAAGGTCATCCGCTGACGTGAGTTTCTGGATATCTTGTTCGGTAAGTTTGGTGAATTCTTCCGCTACCTTTTCCGCTTCGGCATATTTACCTGTTTCTATATAAAGTTTACAGCGTAGCAAGCGCGCTTTCAAGCTGCCCGAATCGGCTTTAAGGATTACATCCAGCATTGTTTCCACCCCTTTATAATCACCGCGGATAAAGAGTAGTTCCGCCTTGCCTTCCTGCGTTTTGATATTGGCTGGCTCTTTTGCCAGGATATCGTCATAGAATTTCAGGCATTCGTCGTATTGTCCTTTGAACAATAGCTCGGTGGGTTTATCCATTTGCGGAGGGTTCGCGGTTGTTTCCTCCGGGGTATTCTGTCCTATAACAGAAATGGAAATCAGTAAAACCAAAACGGATGCTTTTAAAATAGTTTTAACCATAAGTAATTCTCCTGATATTTAATGCTTATTATTAAACAATCAAGCGGCGAATTAGTCTAATAAAAAATTGTGCATTGTTATCTATCGGTTTTAGTAATACCAAATAATTACTTGGCAGGCGGAACCTACCTTTGGCATGGCCGAACCGTCATCCTGAGGAGCCATTCGCCGTTGTCATTCTGAACGGAGCGAAGAATCTCGGAGGACTATTCGGACAGATACAAAAAGCTCCCCCGATGGGGCAAATAAACGATTATTCCTTGTTCGGTTCCACTATGGATTTGATTGTTTCCTTCATGATAGGCAGGGTGATTTTAGCGGTGGCGCCATGGTTGCGTTTGCTTTCCAGCGTGATTTTTCCTCCGTGGTTTTCTATGATATTAAAGGCAACCGATAACCCTAGTCCTGTTCCTTTTCCGGGTTCTTTGTTGGTGTAAAAGAGGTCAAACGCCTGCTTGATTTCGTTTTCTGACATACCTATTCCGTCATCCTTGACTGAGATTGCCAGGGCGCGGGCATTTATCTCGTGGGAAATTACTATCTTACCCCTGTTTGCATCGGGTTTTTGCTGCCTGACTGTGAGAATGGCGTCTATCGCGTTCATCATGAGGTTTAAAAATACCTGCTGGAGTTCGTTCCCTTCCCCGAAAATACTGGGTAGGCTGAGCGGAACGGAATTCTCCACCGTGATATTATTACTTTCCAGCCGGTGCTGGACCAGCAAGATGGCGCGGTCAATAACCGGCTTCAAATCCACCGCCTGCGGAGCAAGTTTACGCGGGAAGAATTGGAGTATTTTCTTTACCGTCTCGGCAATCCGGTCAAGCCCGTCTATGATTAAATCTAGGTATTCATCGGCTTTTTCTTTATCCAGCTTGCCGCCTTTCAGGGATTCCGCGGCGTTGATAATTCCTCCCAAAGGATTGTTTATTTCGTGGGCAATTCCGGCCGCTAAGGTGCCGGTTGCCGAAAGGCGCTGGGCGATAATCAGCTGTTCCTCGGTGGTTTTTATCTTTACCTGCGCTTCTTCAATTTTACTTTCCATGTGCCCGCGGTGTTCCTTGATTTCGTTGAGCATCAGGCTGAATGTGTTTATCAGGTTAGTAACCTCATCATTGCCGCTGACCGGCTTGATTTCAACATTATAATCTCCCTTGGCGATATGGCTGCTTGTCTTTGAAAGGTTTTCAATCGGTTTAATGACCAATCTGGTGAGCAGGAAATAAATACTGAGAATAAGTAAAATTGTTCCCAATGGCATTATGAGGAGAATGATTTTAATCGAATCCCACGGGTTAAACTTGGCAAGGGTAAGGTATTGCATATCCATCTTGACGCCGACGGTTTTGCCGTCCTTGGGCATAATCAGCCAGGTGGAAACGTTGCTCCCATTGATAAAGACGCGGGAATCAATCCTCATTGCCATTATTAGGTCGCTATCCTGCTTATAGGCGGCGCGTTCCTGGCTTGAAAGCGGGGTGCTTGAGGAAAGCACTTCAAAATCGCTGTTGACAATCACCCATTTGGAAAAAAGCCCGGTTGAATTGAGCCTGCCTTGCAGGACCTTCCAATCGTTGATATTGGCCAGCCAGTCCTGGACGACCTTAAGGTTAAGCTGGGCGATTTCATTTTGCGTGGCTTTTATCCGTGCCGAGGTATCGACATAGAGGCTAAGTGTCAATAACCCCAGAATCAAGACCATGACGCTGATAATGGCGATAAGAATTTTATAGCGTAGGGACATGGCAGTATTCTAGCTAAGTTATAGTTTACGGATTACAGTAAATCCGTCAAATTATTTACCGCCACCGAGATTCTGCATCAAGGAGACCAGCGGCATAAAGAGCGCCACGACGATAAATCCGACCGCGCCTCCCAGGAAGACAATAATCAGCGGTTCAATGATGCTGGTTAATGATCCGACCAGAATATCGACTTCGGATTCATAAGTATCCGCTATTTTCATCAGCATCTTATCAAGTTCGCCGGTTTCTTCGCCGACTTCGATCATATCGATGACCATATCCTCGAAAACACGGCTGTGCGCCAGCGGTCCGGCGATGCTTTCGCCTTCCCTGATGCTATCGTGTGTTTTCTGGATAGCCGCGGCGATGACTTCGTTTCCGATGGCATTGCGGACGATGGTTAAGGCCTCTAAGATAGGCACGCCGCTGGCCAAGAGTGTTCCGAAAGTCCGGCAGAAACGGGCGATAGCCGCTTTGCGGATGATTATTCCCAAGAGGGGCATTCTTAAGCGCATCATATCAAGAGTGAATTTTCCTTTTTCCGAACGGCTCATCGCGACAAAAATCAGGTAAAACCCCAAGGGGATTCCGGGAATAAGGAACCAGAAATTTTGTACGACCGAGGCAGTGTTAAGCACTACCTGGGTCATTACGGGCAACCCTTCCTTGCCGGCCAGTTCCTTAAAAACTTTCTCGAATTCCGGGATGACCTTTGTCATGATTACCGCCAGGATTAAAACCGCCACTACAATGACCACCGCCGGATAGGCCATGGCGCCGATGATTTTCCTTTTCAACGCCTGCGATTTTTCCATAAATGTGGCGAGCCTGTTTAAGATGGTATCTAAGACGCCGCCGATTTCCCCGGCTTTAATCATGTTTACATAGAGCTTGTCGAACGCCTTGGGATGTTTTGACATGGCATCGGATAAGGTGCTGCCGCCTTCGACATCATCCGCCACATCCTGGACCATATATTTTAACGGAGAAGGTTTTAGTTGGTTAGAGAGAATCTTGAGACTTCTTAATAACGGAAGCCCGGCATTTTGAAGGACGGCCAGCTGGGTGGTGAATTGGCTCAATTGTTTGTTGCTAACGCCGCCGAACCGGCTTAAGTTAAATCCGCCGGATTTCTTTCCGGCAACGACTCCGGTCGGGCCGCCTTTTTGCCCGGCGGCAGGGGTGGCGCTTTTGGCGCCGGCTTTTTCCTTGACCGCGGTCGGGAAATGGCCCATCTTACGGATTTTATCCGCGGCCTCCTGGCTGTTAGCGGCATCGATTTCTGATTTGAATTTCTTGCCTGAACGGTCTACTGCTTCGTATGAAAATACTGCCATAAATCGCTCCTTTATATAAAGGTTACGTGCGAATTATAATAGATTAAATCACTCTAATAGTCAAGTGATTTTAGTGTTTTAGTGTCAATTTGGGGAAACCGGTTGTCCCGCAACAATCACCTGAACGGCTTTGCCTTTTACTTTCCATCCGGCAAAAGGACAATTGCGGCTCTTGGATTTGAATTCTTCCGGATTGATTGTCCATTGCTTGTTAATATCCATTACGGTGATATCCGCATCCGCGCCGGGGGAGAGCGTGCCTTTGGGGATTCCCAGTATCCGCGCCGGGTTTATTGTTACTTTGGCAATCGCTTCCGATAAGCTTAGTATTTTCTTGTGGACCAGTTCGGTCAGCATAATGGGTAACAACGTTTCTATCCCGATTACTCCGAAGGGCGCTACGCTGAATTCAACATCTTTCTTTTCCGGAGAATGGGGCGCGTGGTCTGAAGCGATTACATCTATCGTGCCGTTCTTTAATCCGTCTAATAGTAATTGCCTGTCTTCCTCTGTCCGTAACGGAGGATTCATCTTGAAGTTTGTGTTAAAGCCATCATTGCGCAGTTTGATGGCGTCATCGGTTAAAGTAAAGTGGTGGGGCGTAACCTCGGCAGTGACTTTTAATCCTTCTTTCTTGGCATTGGCGACCAGGTTGACCGCCTCGGCCGTTGAAAGGTGGGCGATATGGAGTTTCCCTCCGGTTAGCCGCGCCAGGGCGATATCGCGGTAGACCATGATTTCTTCCGCCACAGCGGGCATTCCCGGGAGTCCCAGAAGCGTGGAAATATAGCCTTCGTTCATGACGCCTTCTTTGATAAGGGTCTTGTTTTCACAATGCGCGATGATGGCTTTATTGAACATGGATGAATATTCCAGCCCGCGTCGCATGACTTCGGCGGAAGCGACCGGGTCGCCGTCATCGGAAAATGCCACGGCGCCGCCCCGTGCGAGCTGTCCGATTTCCGCCAGCTCCTCGCCTTTTCTTCCCTTGGTCACCGCGCCGATTGGGAATACATTCGCCTTTCCGCTTCGCTTGGCCTGTATATAAACGAATTCCGCGGAGGCCTCGTTATCAATGGGCGGATCGGTATTGGGCATGCAGGCGACCGAGGTGAACCCGCCGTTTATCGCCGCGGCGCTTCCTGAGGCAATCGTTTCCTCATCCTCTTTGCCCGGCTCGCGCAGGTGCACATGCATATCAATCAAGCCCGGCGTAACGACCAAGCCTTTGGCGTCTATGGTCTTATCCGCCTTGGGCGATTTGGAGTCAACCGAGACAATCTTGCCGTCTTTGATAAACACATTGGCGATTTTATTTATCTTGTTCGCCGGGTCTATCACCAAACCGTTTTTTATTAATAGTGTCGTCATATTTATTCTTCTGTCGGGGTTTTTATGCCCATTGTTTTATCCCTGAAAGAGGAAACCAGATACAAGACCGCCATCCTGACCGCCAGCCCGTTGGTTACCTGCTGGAGTATGACCGAATGCGGCCCGTCCGCGATTTCCGGCGTTATTTCCACCCCGCGGTTAATCGGGCCCGGATGCATAATCAGGACGTCTTTCTTGGCGTGTTTCATGCGTTCCGAATTTATCCCGAAAAGCCGGGCATATTCGCGGATGGATGGGAAGAGATTGGATTTCTGCCGCTCCATCTGGATTCTTAGAATATTTATCACATCCAGTTCATCAATAATCTCGTCAATATCATAGCATATCTTTACGCCCAGCCTGGCCAGTTCCTTCGGGATTAAGGTTGCCGGCCCGACCGCGATAACCTCAGCGCCGAGCTTTAGCAGCCCCCAGATATTGGAGCGTGCCACACGGCTGTGCTGGATATCGCCGACCACGGCTACTTTTAATCCTTTAATCGTTTTCTTTTTCTCACGCATCGTGAAGATATCAAGGAGTCCTTGTGTCGGGTGTTCGTGCGCGCCGTCTCCGGCATTGACGATACTGGCATCTATGATACGGGAAAGCAAGTGCGGTGTTCCCGGCGCCGTATGGCGTATGATTACGATATCCACACCCATGGCTTCTATATTCTTGGCGGTATCCTTGAGCGTTTCGCCCTTGGAAAGGCTGCTGGTGGAAGGGGAGAAATCCACGATAT
>JAGVQN010000038.1 GCA_020051675.1 Candidatus Brocadiia bacterium | reverse complement strand
TGCGCCCAAGCGGTTTAATTCGGCGATATGCATGAACCGGTCCGGGTAAATCTTTTCCGTAACCACGCTGATGCCGTCCGCCAGGCATAAAAGTGTCATTATCTGAGCCTGCAGGTCAGTCGGGAAACCCGGGTAAGGTAAGGTGGTAATATCAGAGGGGATTATCTTCTTGGCCGGTTTAACCGTGCATTCAGTCCGGGAGTTTTTTACTACCTGGACGCCGATTTCTTTCAGCTTATCAAGCATCGCGGAAAGGTGGTCGACGCGGCAGTTTTGCACGGTTATTTCGCTGCAGGTCATAGCCCCGGTCAGGATAAATGTCCCGGCTTCAATCCGGTCAGGGATAACCGTATGCTCGGCGCCTTTCAGCGATTTCACGCCTTCAATGACCAAGCGGTGTGTCCCGATGCCGTTTATCTTGGCGCCCGTTTTTACGAGGAATCCTGCCAGGTCCTGCACTTCAGGCTCAGCTGCCGCATTCTCAATCACGGTTGTTCCTTTTGCCAGCGTTGCCGCCATCAGGATATTGGCCGTGCCGGTAACGGTCGAGCCGAAAGCGCCGCCCAGGTAAATTTCCGCGCCCTTTAATCTTTTGGTCTTGCTGATGAGATATCCGTGTTCATAATGCATATCCACATCCATCATTTTTAACCCTTTTTCATGCAGGTCAATCGGCCTTACCCCGATGACACATCCGCCGGGCAGAGAAACCTTGGCGTAACCGCGCTTGGCGATAAGCGGGCCCAGGACACAGATGGATGCGCGCATGGTCTTGACCAGTTCGTAGCGTGCGGTTGATTGCTTTTCTGAAATAACCTCCGTTATGATATCGCCGTTGGGTTTGCGCTCCGCCTTTACGCCCAGTTCTTTCATTATCTCCAGGAGCGTATCCACGTCCCTAAGGCGGGGCACGCCTTTTATGGTGTTTTTGCCTTCCGTCAAAATAGTCGATGCAATGATGGGCAGTGCCGCGTTCTTTGAACCGCTGATTGTAACCGTTCCTTTTAAAGGCTTGCCGCCTTTGATAATAAATTTATCCATAGATTAATCTATCCTCCTATAAACCGTTTTATTATAGTAAAATTATTCTCGGTAGCGCCTTGCTGCGAAGCGATTACGTCAATTCCCTTTTTGCCGGTTTCTTTGAGACTGTGTAAATCAGACAGTAATTCTTCCAGTTTATGGTGTAATTCGTCCTTATCCTTGACCATAAAGCCGGCGCCGGCCTTAATTAGTAAATCGGCACTTTCCTGGAAATTATACACATAAGAACCAAAAAGGACCGGTTTTCCCAGGGCCGCCGGTTCGAGCATATTCTGCCCGCCCCGAGGGCTAAGGCTTCCGCCGACAAAAACTATTGATGCGAGCGAATAAATCGCGCTTAATTCGCCCATGGTATCCAAGAGGATAATATAGTTGTTAGCTATTAGTTGCTCGTTGTTAGAGGGCCTACTTCGTTTCAGGCACTTAAATCCCTTTGATTTAATCAGGTTTTCCACTTCATTGAACCTTTCAGGATGGCGGGGAGCAATGATTAATTTTAGATTGCTGATAGTAATCTTTAGACTAGAGCAAATATCCAGAAGGATTTCCTCTTCCGGCGCGCTCGTGCTCCCGCCTATCAGCACAACATCCTCATTCTTAATTCCAAGTTCATTTTGGACATTGGTCGTTGGTAACTGGGATTTACCAATGGTATCATATTTCATATTCCCCGTTACGGTTATCTTGTCTTTAGCCACGCCCAGTTCCTCATAGCGTTTGGCATAAGTTTCGTCCTGAACGCCGAAATGGCTGAACATACCGAGTGATGGCTTGAATATCAATCCGGATTTGCTGTAACGATTAAATGATTTCTCGGTAATCCGCGCGTTTAAAAGCAACACCGGAATCTTCTTTCCGGATGCCGCGCGGATGAAATTAGGCCAGATTTCCTGCTCTAAGAGTATTACCAGGCGCGGGTTAATCCGTTTAATGGTTCTCTTAACCACCCATGATAAATCTATCGGGAAGAATATGCACAGGGTATTGGGGTATTTCTTCCTGATGAGCAATTGGGCGGTCGGGGTGAGAGAGGAAAGGACGATAGCGTAATCAGGGTATTCCTTAACCAGTTTTTCAATAAGTATCTCAGCCGACTTCAGCTCGCCTACGGATGCCCCGTGCAGCCAGATGGAAGGCTTGGCGCTTTTTGGGACGAAGCCGAACCTCTGCCATAAACCCATCCGTGATGAAGGCGTGGTAATGAACTTTACCAGGTAATACGGCAGGACGATGATAATGGCGAGGAGATAGACGATATTAATAATAAACGACATGTCGCTTATTCTAAATTACTTCTATGAATTTATCAAGAAAATCAATTCAATGCTCCCTTTGGACGTCGGGGGCGTCTTCTTTTTCTACGGTGTCACGGTGCATTTAGCCGTTTCGCTGAACACGCCGGGGCGCATCTGTTTATCCAACCACTGTGCCCTGTATTCCACACTGGCCGGCTTGGTAATAGAAAAATTGTGCGTATAAGGGCTGTTGGTATCAACCGCCACATACTCCCAGTCCTTGCCATCCTGACGGCACCAGATTTGCGCGCCGAAAAGTCCCGGCGGCTTGGCATTGTTCTTTTCATTGGACGGATTGACTCCGAAGTGAACGACTACCAGCCCGCGCCCTGACCAATCCAGCAATAAAAGAGGCGGTGGTAAAGACGCCACATAGTCTGGCGATGCCGGGGTCGGTTTCCTGTCTGGCACAGTGATACCCAGTATTTTCCGTTCTCCGTCGGTCAGCCCAGGATGAGCCTGAAGTATCCCAACCAAAGGCCTAACCACTTCCTTGCCTGTATCGCGTAATTCATCTTTGATTTCTGTGGCGGCTTGGTGCGCATTCTTTGCCGTCTGCTGAGCCGCATAACCCGGCTGCCAGTTGGCATAGGCAGTGGTTACTGCGGTAATCATAGCCGGGGGAATCTCAAGCCGTGTCGCAATCGCGCTGATATTAGCCGCAAAATTACGGAACCACTCATCAAACTCCGCATCCGAGTATGGAATATAGTCCTTTTTGGGCATTTTATACCTCCTTATCCTGATAATAAGATTGCTTCATCCCGCAAGGCGGGATTCGCAATGACAACCCGGATAACTGTCATTGCGAGCCCGTAGGGCGTGGCAATCCAGTATTTAGTATCTTGACACAACCCCTTAAATATTAGACAGTTAGATTACTTACTCGCTTATGCCTGCCTGCCGGTCAGGCAGGTCAATGAACCATTCAGCCTCTTCAGTGAGTCATTCACCGCCCTCTACGAACCATTCGGAGACATCAGTGAATCATTCCCCGCCCTGAATGAACCGTTCAGAGACGTCAGTGAACCATTCCCCGCCCTGAGCGAACCGTTCAGAGACGTCAGTGAACCGTTCCCCGCCCTAAGCGAACCGTTCGGAGACGTCAGTGAACCATTCCCCGACCCTGCCTCACCGGCTCGCCTCGTCTCCAAGTCGGAACGGGCAGGCGGCTGTTCGCACGGGTTCGCCCCCACCTATCTCCGTCCTTTATTTGGGCGGGCAGGTTATATCATCTTCAGCTCAGTTTTAGCTATCCTTGAATTGTTTCTTTATTTCTGAATATTAATTTAGAGTTTTTAGTAAGCATAATTATTAGAATGCCTGAAAAACATAGCATTACAAGAATATAAACAAATATAGGAGGGATAGAGTATGGTATTCGTGTTAATCCAATATTCGCTTTTTCCCATTGCATTATTCTAAAATAAGTTATTACCCTGCTTGTTGACATATAGAAAACATATGCTAAAGAAATGATACTTACAAGAATCGATAAAACTCTTCCCCAATTCCTATAAAACAAAATCCCAAATGCGGCAATCAGACTTGGAATACAAAGGAGGAAAGAAAAAATTAAAGATATATAAAGATCAATGCGTATTGTTTCTATTGTAAATACGGGCTGCCCATTTTCGATTTCTTCTTTAAGATAACCATTCAGAGGCGTATTAATGCTGCTAAAAAAAAGAAGTTTAATGAAGATCCAAATAAGCAAGCCTCCCCAAACGAATAGCAGTAATCCGCTGAGTTTAACAAGTTTTTTATGTATTTCTAATTGCATTTAATTACTGGTAGAATATCACAATTATCAGGAATGTCAAGCATAATTTCGATGCCCGTTGGTTAGGTAAACCTGTGTTCTATTCCCCCAGATACGCCTCGATTATTTTGGGGTTGTTGAATAATTCCAGAAACGCCATATCTAATTGTCCCTGATTTTACCCGTTATCACACTTTATACTTTCCGTTTCCAGCGGATTCCTTGGGGTGTGTCTTCAAGGGTGATGCCCATCTTGGTCAGTTTGTCACGGATTTCATCAGACTTCTTATAGTCCTTGTTCTTGCGGGCAAGCTGTCGTTCGTCTATCAGCTTCTTTACCTCATCATCCAGATTCACTTCTTCTTCTGACAAGACGCCCATAACCGAATCGAATTGCTCCAGCATCCTTAAAACCATGCCGGCTTTCCCGCTGGAAAGAGCGAGCCTATTCGTATCGCGCACCATATCAAAAACCGCGCCAAGCGCCTCGGATATATTCAGGTCGTCATTCATCGCCGCGTTGAACCGCTCGCGCGTCGACTCAACGATTTTCTTGATGTCGTTCATGTCCGAGTCTACTTCCTTTTCCCGATTAGGTCGGGACTCCACTGTCGTTGCGCTTGTGCTGTGGAATATTATTTCAACTAAGCTATTCTTGAAATCAAGCAGTCGCTGGATGGCGTTCCTTGCTGCATCCAACCCTTCCAGCGTAAAGTTCAGTGGCTGCCGGTAATGGACGCTCATCAACGCATAACGCAGGACGCGCGGAGCAAAGCCTTTATCTATGATATCCTTCACCGTATAGAAATTTCCGGCTGATTTCGACATCTTCTGGTTATTGACAAGCAAGTGGCGCGTATGGAACCAGTATTTGACAAAGGGTTTTTCATTGGCGGCTTCTGACTGGGCAATCTCGCTTTCGTGGTGCGGAAAGATATTGTCCTCCCCGCCTGTATGGATATCAAAGGTTGCTCCCAGGTATTTCATGGACATTGCCGAGCATTCGATATGCCAGCCGGGAAAGCCCTTGCCTCCCGATTGGGTTCCCGACTTGTCGGGACTGTCGCTTCGCCAGGGCGAATCCCATTGCATCAGGTGTTTCGGGTCCTGTTTCCACAGAGCGAAATCAAGCGGGCTCTTTTTTTCCCGGTTAACCTCTATCCGCGCGCCTGCCATCAGGTTTTCGAGTGTATTGCCGGAAAGCTTTCCGTATTCGACAAACCTGGAAACCTCAAAATAAATATTCCCGCCGGAGACCTCGTAGGCAAAACCTTTGGTGATAAGTTTTTTGATAAGTTCAATCATTTCCGGGATATGCTCGGTGGCCCTTGGGTATAAAGATGCCTCTTCTATATTAAGCAGGCGGCTTAAGCGCAGGAATTCTTCTTCATAGAAGCGGGCGATTTCATAGGGTGATTTCTTCTCCCTGAGGGCAGCTGCCTGTATTTTATCTTCACCTTCCTCCGCAGAAGGAGCTTGCCCTGCGCCGAATGGTGCAGGGTCATCAGTTGTCATGTGACCGACATCGGTAATATTGACTATCTGTTTTACCTCGTATCCGTAATATTCCAGGTAACGGCGCAATATATCCGCCGCAATAAAGGAGCGGAAATTGCCGATGTGCGGATGGTTGTAGACCGTCGGCCCGCAGGTATACATTGTTACCAGGCGCGGGGCAAGCGGTTTGAACAGTTCCTTGGATTTAGTCAGGGTATTATATAAATGTAACGTCATAATTCATCAATCAGTTTGAGGTATTTTTCGCCTGTAATTTCTTCAGGGCGCATTGTAGGAGAAATTCCGGTTTTAGTCAATATCTTGTTTATATTATTAGATGCGCACGTTTCTTTAAGAATGCGCCCGATGGTTTTCCTCCTGTAGCGGAAGATAGTCTGGATGATATCCTTGAATTTAGCGTAATTCTCAATCGGTTTGTGATATGGCGAGATGGTTAAAAGCGCCGAGGTTACCTTTGGCTTGGGATAAAAGACATCAGGCGGTATTTTCCTGACTATCTTTACAGCGCCCATAAGGTTTACCAGTATGGTAAAGGCGTTATACTCTTTTGTCTTCGGCTTGGCAGTAAGCCTTTGTGCCATTTCAAGCTGCATCATCAGCGTCATTTCCGAAATCGGCAGTTTGCTTTCCAAAAGCGCCATAATGATGGCGGCGCTAGAAGCGTAGGGAAGGTTGGAAAGAACCTTGAGCTTTGGTTCATCCCTTTTAGAAGGGAGGCTTACGCACTTAGTTGATAGGTTCATAAGTTCGGAAGGCCGAATATCTTTTAGTACAATCGGGTTGATTTGCTCTCTATCCAGAATACTTTCATTTATCCAGCGGACATTGGTTAAACCGGGATTGATTGATTGTGATACTTGGAAAACCTTTTTGTCTATTTCGACTGCCCAGACGTATTTAGCGTTTTGGGCGATGAGCCCTGTCAGCAATCCCGGCCCGGAGCCGATTTCAAGGGCGTAATCGTCCTTGGACAATCCGGCTGTTTTTACGATGAACTTCAGGAAGTTCTGGTCAATCAGGAAATTCTGCCCGAGCGAACGGCGTGTAATAATGCCTGCCTGTGCCAGCACGGCAGACAGGCCTTTTTCTTCCAGTATCCCGATAAGGGCGGATTTATTTAGCATTTGTTATTCAGTTGGTTTCCCTGATTTTTTCCATTGCCATTTTCGCCGCCTGCTGCTCGGCCTCTTTCTTGGTTTTCCCGGAACCGGGTCCGTATATAGTCCCTTCGACACCGACAGATACTTCAAAAAACGGTTCGTGTGCCGGCCCGGTCGTCTTAATAAGTTTATACTGCGGAACGGAATTATATTCTTTCTGGGTGAAGTGCTGGAGCAGGGCTTTATAATTCATTTCCTGCGGGCGGAGGCTTATTTCCTCAATCTTTTGGGAAAAGAGATTGTTTATTATGCCGAAAGCTGTATCCAGCCCGGCTTCAAGGTAGATGGCGCCGATAATAGATTCGACCGCATTGGATAGGATTGATTCCGGTAGTTGTTTTATCCCTTTGCCTGTTTGGAGAAAGTTTTGCAAACCTTGTTCGTGCGCGATATTTGCCATAATCGGGCGGCTGACCACTTCGGATTTAATAATCGTAAGTTCACCTTCCTCTTTATCCGGGAATTTTTTGTAGAGGATATCGGAAACAACCAATCCGATAACGGCATCTCCCAGGAATTCGAGCCGTTCGTTGCTGGGCAGTGTCTCCGTCTTGGCGGATGAATGCCGAAGGGCCTGCTCTAAAAACGCTTCATCGCGGAAGGTGTAGCCGAAAATGGTGTTCATTTGCTTTGATATCCTTTCTTCACCCTATGGTGAATAAAAGGATAAGTTGATATGTTGACCCAGCACATAAAGCTTATGTACTGGGTTATCCTACCATCTTATCCTTATCAGATTGCCCTGCCGATTTCTTCAATCATATCGTGGTTTTCGACCGAAGAAATATCGCCCAGGTTTTCTCCCAGATATTTCTTTTTTATCACTCCGCGCACTATTTTAGCCGAGCGGGTTTTGGGGAGCCCTTTTACGAACTTTACCGCTTCTGGTTTTAAGGTTTTGCCCAGGTGTTTCACTACCTGCGCTTTTAATTCTTCCCTTAGTTTTTCATCGGCTTTATAAGAGGGGTTAAGCACCACAAAACAAACGACGCCTTCGCCTTTTATGTCGTGGGGCACTCCGATAGCCGCGGCTTCGGCAACGGCTTCGTGTTCAATCAGCGCGGCTTCTATTTCCGCAGGTCCCGTGCGTTTGCCCGCCACTTTTATCGTGTCGTCGCTCCGGCCGTAAAGGAACCAGAACCCGTCTTCATCCACCTTTGCCCAGTCGCCGTGATACCAGACATCATTCCATTTGGAAAAATAGGTATCCAGGTATCTTTGCGGGTCGTTCAGGAATCCTTTGGTCATTGAAGGCGCCGGCTTCTTGCAGACCAGGTGGCCGATTCCCCCACGGATGGGCTTGCCGTTATCATCAAACACATCTATATCCATTCCGAGTCCCGGCCCGCGCAGGGTGCAGGGCTTGAGTTCGGTGATGGGAAGCGGGGATAAAAGGCAGCCGACTATTTCCGTTCCTCCGGAAATATTGATAATCGGGCAGCGTTTCTTGCCGACTTTTTCAAAGAACCACATGTAAGAATCAGGGTCCCAGGGTTCGCCGGTTGAGCCAAGTATGCGCAGTGTTTCCATCGGGTACTTATCCACCCACTGGTCGCCGTAAGTAATTAAGAGCCTGATGGCGGTGGGAGAAATGCCCAGGGAATTTATTTTATGGCGCTCAATCATTTCCCAGAGGCGGTCCGGATTCGGATAATTCGGCGCGCCTTCAAAAACCACATAGGTTGCCCCGAAGAAGGAAACGCCTATCATTTCCCACGGGCCCATCATCCAGCCGATATCCGTCACCCAGAAAAAGGTATCGTCCGGCTTGACGTCGAAATAATAGCCGAGCTCCTTTGCCATCTGCGCCATGGCGCCGGCATGGGTATGGACCGTGCCTTTTGGTTTTCCCGTGGTGCCCGAAGTATAGATGATAATGGAGTAATCTTCCGCTTCCATTACTTCGGTCGGGCATTTTTCCGGTTGCTTGTCGACAAGCTCGTCCCAGTAGAAATCCTTGCCTTGTTTCATCCCGACATTTTGTTTGGTGTGCCTGGCGACGATTACATTCTTGACGCTGGGCGCTTTTTCCAGGGCGATATCGGCTTCCTTTTTAATCTCCACCGGTTT
>JAGVQN010000092.1 GCA_020051675.1 Candidatus Brocadiia bacterium | reverse complement strand
TTTTATGTCCAGGGAGGCGACGACCGGACCGCCCCGAAAACAATCCGGGTGTTAACGCCGCCGCGCCTGGAAAAAATCCAGGTTTGGTATAATTATCCGCCATATACGAAACTTGCAAACACACCGGTTGGCCAGTCTGAAGAGGGCGGATTGATACATGCTCCGTTCGGAACGGAGGTAAAGCTTATTGCTTTTGCGAATATTCCCTTAACTTCCGCGAATTTGATATTGGGCGGAAGCGATACCAGGGGGATTGCCATCGAAAACGATATCCTTAATGAGCCGAAAAAAATGACGATGGTGTTTAAAGTCGGAAATGATGTTGAATACATGATATTCCTGAAGGCGCAAAACGGCCTGGAAAACCTTGAGCCGGTGCGTTATCCGATTAAGGCGATTATCGATACGGCTCCGACGGTAAAGATAATCGAACCCAAAAAGGATGTCAAACAGGTTACACCCAATGCCGAGGTGCCTATAATATTATTGACGACGGATGAATACGGCGTTAACCGGATTTCCCTTTTTTATAAGATACAGAACCGCGAGGCGCCCGAGGAAAAATCAATCCTTTTGACTGAGCGGCATAATAATTTGCCATACGGTGCGGCAAGGATCGAATCCAATTATATTTTCTATGTTGCCGAAACGGGCGTTAAAGAAGGCGATATCATCGGTTATTTAATCGAGGCGGAAGATAATTGCGCCCTGCCCGGAGGGCGGGGACTCCTTATCGTCCCGCAGAGCGAAGCGGAGCGGGATGCCCTGTCAAAAACCAATATCACCCGGACACGCGAGTTTAAGTTCATGATTGTGGATGCCGCCCAATTGCAGAAAAGAATAGAGGAAATCGAGCTAAGAATCAAAGAAGAAGTCAAAAAAACGTTGCAGCTCCAAACGGAAATAAAAGACGAGTTTGTCAAAAGCAAGGAAGCATTGCTTGATAACGAAGCGCTTAGCCAGCCGGAAACGCGCAGCCTCCAGAAAAACCAGACCGAACAGCGCAGGATTGTCCAGATTCTCGACCGGGTCGGCAATGAATTCGATGAAATTATCAGCGATATCATTATAAATAAGTTGTGGGATACGGCGACTTCGGATAAGCTTAAAACGATAAACGGGCTTATCAAAGATGCCGGTAAAAATAAAGCCGCCCAGGCATCGGATTCAATCGGCAAACTGGTGAATCTGCCTGATCATTCACGGCGCGAAAAAATATATAGCGGCGTGCTTGATTTCCAGTCGCAAGTTATCCAAAACCTGCAGGAAGCATTGGCTAAAATGGAGGAATGGGAGGATTACCAGGAAGTTATCCGTGTCGTACGGGAATTGCTTCAGAAACAAAACAAAATCATCCGGGAGTTAAAAGAATAAAAAGGATATATTTATGAAGAAAATAATTTATCTTTTAATCCTGTTCCTTTTAAGCCCGGTGCTTTATGCACAGGCGCCGGACGGCAGGCTTAAAAGCGCCATTGACAGGCAAAAGGAAGCCGCCGATGATTTGCGGAATCTTGAAGCTAAAATGCGCCGGATTGCGGACAAGCTGAAAGAAATACAGCCTTATTATGCGGAAAAATTGCTTCAGGCGGTGGAGATGCTCAAAAGAGACCTTGTAACGGATGATATTAATGAAATACTGACCATGCTGGAAAATAAATTGGTTGGCAAAGCGATTTCAAAGGGGGAGGAGGTGTCCGGAGAGTTGGAAGCCTTGCTGGCTTTTCTGGAAGATAAAATAGGCGCGAAAGATATCGAAGAGAAAATGAAAGCGCTTGAGGCTTTGATGAAAGAAGCGGATCGTCTTAAGAATGAAGAGCAAAAAATACTCGAGGATACAAAAAAGACCAATCCGGCGGAGGACCGGCAGCTAAACGATGCTATCCGGGATATCGAGCGGTTGATTGCCGAGCAGAAAGAATTGCGGGAGCAAGTTCGCCAGCCGAGTCTTTCCGATAATAAGGAGGATATTGAAAAAGCCAAGCAGAAAATAGAGGATTTAATCAAGCAGCAGGAAAAACTTGTCGAGGAAGCTAAAAATATCGAAAAGGGCGACCTTAAAGACCTGACCGGCTTTATAAATAAGCTGGATAAGCTTATTAACCGGCAGGCCGAATCCCTTAATGAAAATAAGGCGTTACAGCAGACCGAAGAGGGACTTGATGATGCCTTGAAACAATTGAATAACCTTATGCAGGCGCAAAAATCGCTTAGGGACGAAACCGAAAAAGCTTCCGGCAATCCGGGCAATGCCAAACCGGAAGAATTAAGCGAACTGCAGAAAAATATCACAAAACATGCCGCAAAAATCGGTTCGTTGATTAATAAGCTCCCTTTGCCCCCGGAAGACAAGGAAAAAGCGCTGGAAGCGCTTGATAAGGGAATGGAAAATACCGATTCAGCCGCGCAGAACTTAACCGATGAATCATACGACCAGGCAAAACAAAACCAGTCTGACGCCTTAAAGAATCTGGAAAAGACACGCGATGCCTTGCAGAAAATGTCCGAAGGCGTCTCGGAAAAAAAGAAAGAACAATCAGACCGCCTGTCCCAGATGCAGGATAAACTTCGGGAAGAAACAAATAAACTGGCCGAGGAGATGAAATCAAGCGGGCAATCTTCTTCACAGCCGGCGATGAAACAGTCATTGACTAAATCTTCGGCGCAAACCGGTTCAGCCGTGCAGAATATGGATAACGCCCGGAAAAAGTTTAAAGAGGATGATTCCAAGACTGCCGAGCCGGAACAGGTTAAGGCCTTGAACGACCTGAAAGACGCCAAAGAAACGCTCGATGCTTTGAGGTCACAGCTGGCCAATCCGGAGCATGAAAAATTCCAGAAGGTTGCCGATAAGCAGGAAAAACTCAATGACCAGGCAAATGATGTGCATGATGACCTGCAGAAAATCTCCGAGCAAATGCAATCATCACCGTTTTATCCGAAGAAGGCGCAGGAATCGGCGCAAAACGCCAGCCAGCAGACCGGCCAGGCCGCGCAAGAGATGGAACAGGCAAAACAAAGCCTTTCGCAGAATAACGCCGCGCAGGCGAATAATCAGCAGGAAAAATCATTGGATTCATTAAAAGAAGCCCAGAAATCATTGGATGAGTTGCTTAAGGAGCTTAATAAAATTGATGATGCAAAGAGGCTTGATGCTTTAGCCCAAAAGCAAAAAGAACTTTCCGCGCAGGCTGACGCTCTTTCCAAACAGCTTCAAAAGCTTTCCAGCCAGCCTAATGCCAGCCAGGAAAGCAAACAGGGGATGAACAAGGCATCGCAGAATTCGCAGAATGCATCGTCGCAGATGTCTAAGGCTTCGGATAGCCTTAAAGAAGGTTCTAAATCACCTGAAACAAGCCAGGAACAGAAACAAGAGGCGCAGGAAAACCAGAAAAGCGCCGAAAAAGAGCTTGCCAAGGCCAAGGAAGAACTGGAAAACCTGAAAAAACGCGCTTTGTCCGATGAAGAAAAACGACAGCTGGAACGCTTAAAACGCCGCCAGCAGGAAATAGAAGAACAGACCAAGAAACTTGCCGAGGATGCCAAGACCAAAAATGAGCCAAAGGCAGGCGAGCAGGCTAAGAAAGCTTCTGAGCAGATGAAATCGGCATCCGAGAGCATGTCCCAGAGTGCGCCCCAGCAGGCGCAATCCGAAGAGCAGGAAGCGATAGATGAACTGGAAAGAATGTATGACGAATTAGCGCGTAAAAAGGAGGCGCTTGCACAGCAGCAAAAACAACAGCTTCTTGAGAAAATCGAGCAGCTGCTCGGCAGGATTATCGGGAAACAGGAAGAAATAAATGACGAAACCATCCGGCTGGAGGATGTCAAAATAAAGGAAAATGAATTATCAAGGGCTGAGTTGATTAACCTTAAGAAAATAGCGCAAAGCCAGGATGAGCTGGTAAAAGAAACATCCGGCGTGATTGAAAAGCTCCTGAAGGAGGATTCGGCCGTATTTTCCTGGGTCTTAAAGACGGTTGTTGACGATATGTCCACGGTTAAAATATTGTTGGATAACGAGCAACGGACTGATGAATATACTCAGGGGATAGAAGCAGATATTATAAGGAAATTGAAAGAGCTGGTGGACGCCCTGAAGTCGGAAAAATCCCGCATGAAATCAGGCGGGGGAGGCGGCGGGGGAGGCGGCGGCAAGCAGAAGCTGTTGCCGGATGTCGCCGAACTCAAAATGCTCCGCACCATGGAAGAACATCTCTTAAACAGGACCAGGGATTTTTATGGCAAAAATATCAAGGAAGGGACAAAGGAGTTTGACGCGCTCCAGAAAAAACTTGCCCAGCGCCTGAGCGCCGAGCAGTTGCATCTGTATGAACTGACCAAAGGCTTTACCGAGCGGCTGATTAAAGCCGCTAAGGAAGAACAGGAAAAAGAATAACGGAGGAGATATAACTTATGTTGAAACTATTTTCCGTGATTGCACAAATGTTTTCTCCCCCCTCTTTAGCAAAGAGGGGATGGGGGAGATTTAAATCCACCTTCCTGCCCGACTGCGGTCAGGCGGGTATCCTCCTTTTTCAAAGGGGGAAGTTTTCTCAGGGGCGCACAACCTATCAAATCATCTCTGAAGGACTGCTAATATTATGTATGGCAATCGTGCCACTCTTTGCGGATGATGTCGAGGCTAAAAAGAAGGAGATTGACGAGAATATGGATGAGCTTAACAGCCAGCTAAAGCCTGAGACATTGTCGGAAGAAGCCGATATCCTGGACATCCTGAAAAAAATACAGGATAAAATGCTTGAAGCGGCCGACGGCCTTTCCACGACAAGCGATTGGAAGGCAATCGAAAAACAGGAAGAAGCCAAACTGAGCATCGAGGAAATTATAAAAAAGCAGAAGGAAGCGGTGGAGAACCTTGAAAAAATGCTTAAGGGAATCCAGGCCAAACAGAAAAAAGCGATAGATGATATTACCAAGCTTATCAAGCTGGCTCGCGAGATGCAGCAGCAAAGCGAATCCAGCCAGCCGCAAAAGCAGAAGCCGCAAAAAACCCAGAAACAGCCCAGCAAGCAACAGCCCAATGCCTCTAACCCGGCAACCCAGCCGTATGAAGCGAATGCGACTCCGCCCGGGGTTGGCAGGCATGTCGGCGGCGAAACCGACCGCTGGGGCAATTTGCCGCCCAAAGTCCGCGACGCGATATTGCTTTCCAAATCGCAGGATTTCACCATCGAATACCAGGAATGGCTGGAACGGTATTTTAAAATACTTGCCGGGGAGACCCGTTAGAAAACCAGCCGGGGTTGGTTTAAGACCAGTGGGATAAAAATATTTCTAATGGGGGTTGGCGGAGCAGCAGCGAGTGTCGAGCGAAGCGAGCCTCCCGTTTAGACGGGACGTCCCCGTACCTCTACAATAATAAAATATAATTAGGTGTCCCCGAAGTGCAACGTAGTGGGGAACCCCGCCTAAGCGGGGGGAGGTGGGGCGATAAAAAACTTGACAGGGATATATCAATTTCCTATAATCAGCTAATATGAAGAAGGAACTTACTTACTTACTTACTTACTTACTTACTTACTAGCGCAAGACGGTGCTTTCTTAGTCTCCTAACCTG
>JAGVQN010000102.1 GCA_020051675.1 Candidatus Brocadiia bacterium | reverse complement strand
ATCTGGTTATTTTAACCTGTGTAATATAAATGAACGGCCCCCCCCTGGAGGTATCGGCTATAATATTAAGCAGTTTAGCGGCATTTTTTAACGGCATATAAACTTTGAATTCAAACGGAATCATAATGCCTAAATCCTCGGGAATTTTCAGGGGAGGAATTGCCGGCTGTATTTTAATCTGGCCACATTTGGAAATCTCAGCGGCAACCGCAGCCTCGACAAGCTTTTTGACAATCCAAAACTTCTTTTGGAACCCCCTGAATTGTGCCGCATGCGTCGGTGAATCCAAATCCAGCACGTTTATAATTTTGCTGTCATCCGCCGCTTCGTTATCGTGGACATCAAAAACTTTTATATTGCGTTCGGATAATTGTTTAAGTATTATTTCTATCCTGGCGTTTTCCAAAACAGTCAGGAATGACCCGGGAATGGGAGTTCCCGTAGGGTCTATCTCCACGTTCGCTAACAACCTCTCGAAAGGCTTATCTGATTCCGCATAGAAATTGAGGCATTTTTGGATCTCGTCTTCCAGTGTCTTCTTATATTTAATACAGTCGTCGATTTTATTCTGAGTGGGATTATTGGTGCCTGTTCTTATAATCATATCCAGTGTCTTTTCCTGGCTTTTAATCTCTCCCCTGAGTTCTTCTATCTTAACCCAACGGCCGTTCCGGATTACCGAAACAAAAACCACCGCCAGGGCAATTACCCAAACAGCCATTCCCATAACGAAACGGTCTTTTAAAATCGCGATAATATTAATTTTCATAACGGTATATCCAAAACTATCTTAAAACGGTAATATTTCCTGTCCGGAGACTCTTTTGGGGCTTGTTCATCATTCATCCCCTCAAGGTCTCCGATTTTCAACTCCGGCACCGCCCCTTTTTGTAAAGTCGGATCCGGCGGCACCGCAATATTAAACGCATCGGAAAGCCGTTTGCCGAATTCATCGTTCACAAAATCACGCGAAACCTTTCCGTCAGGAGACCCGTTTTGCATCTTACTCATCATCCCGCAATATATCGTCACCTCTAAAACATGTTTCTGGGCGTTTTCCTCGCCCTTATATTTGTCCTTCGCCTCCAGCCGCAATATCCATATCCTTTTATGCCAGGATTCTTGGATCTGGTTAATCTTATCAATATCCGTCACCTCAATATACGAAGACGGCAAATCATTGGGGTCATCTTTTAATGCATCAATGCTGTTAAGGGCGTTAAAAAGTTTGCCCCAGATTTCACGGTTTGGCACGGTCTGGATAAGACGCTTCAGTTTTTCTTCGAACTCCGTCATATCGCTCACGTTTTTGTATTTGCGGTCTATCTCTTTCCAGGTTTTTGTCTGCACGGCCACCTTCTCGCTGAGTTCGTTGAGAGCATCGATGGTTTTGCCGGAAGTCCACCAGAGCATGATAACTATAATGGTCGCAATCGCCGCAATCGCCGCGATAAATGGCTTGCGCTTGGTCGCCTGCTTTATTCTTATTATTTCCTGTGGCAATAAATTAATCCGGTTAATCGTTTGGCCGAGATATTGCAAGCCCAAGCCGATTGCCACGCCGAGCGAAGGCAGTTGCGTCGTCAAAACCGCCTGGTCGAGCTTCGGACTCACTTCGAATTTCTCCAGCTTTTTAAACCGGATCAATTCCATCTGCAGGCGCTGGGAAACAAACTCGTCGAAATATATGACGCGCGTCGCGTTGCCCATCGCGACCATTTTGGTGAATGCCGGCGGCTTGCCCATGGGCGAAAGGCTCTTGTAATAGCCGATTGAACGGTGCACTTCACCCACTAAATCCTTTAAGACCGGCTGGATGGTCGTAAAAATTTTGCCCGCCTGGGGCGATTGCGAAGCCGATACTTTCAGCTTTTCCGCCTCGGCAAACTGTAATTCAAATTTCTTCTCTATGGCGTGCGTAATGTCATTGCCCACGATCGGGAGGTTCCTTATCCAAAATTTATTGTCATCAATAAGTATCAGGTCCGTATTGTTCGCACCCATATCCAGGATTACCCCGCTTTTCTGGACGAGTCCCGAATAGGTAACGAAATTATAAAGCGCCACCGGCGCGAACTGTATGATATCAATCTGCACACCGGCAAGCGCCATCGTTCCCAGGAACTGGTCAATCAACTCTTTCTTTATCGCAAAAAGCACCGCTTCCAGATCTTCCCCCGGCTGGTACTGGCGCTCGACCAGCTGGTACGCCCAGACGACCTCATTAATCGGGAACGGAATATGCTGCTGCGCTTCATACTGGATGATATCCTTTAAGCGCGCCGGATCGGTCGGCGGAAGCTTGATAAACCTGTTAAAGGTGGAGTGTCCCGGAAGCGAGGCGGCGATATTATCTTTTCTCAGGTTGTGGCGCGAGGTGAAAAGCGACAATGCCATCCGTATTTCCTGTTCCAGGGCGGCATCATCACGGCTGGCCGCGGGCGTGTAATCTATTATGTCGACATCGGTTATTTCCGGCAGTTCATCCGTCAGTTCCAGCCGGACCGCCTTAAGGCAGGATTTGCTTACATCTAAACCCCAAACGCCTCTCGCCATAATTTAGCAATTCTCTATCGTTAAGATTAAGATTTTGGAATGTATCTTATTAGATTACGCCGGATTGTCAAGCAAAAAACCACTTCTTTTTGTTTATTTTTTATAAACACTATATATAATGTAAGCCGCTATGCTTATTATAGACGGTTACAACCTGTTATTCGCGCGCCGCCCGGAACTTGCCGGCGCCAAGAACCGCGATTTATTCGAAAAAGCGCGCGAGAATTTTATCGGGCTCCTCGTCCGGCGCGTTACCGAAGACCGCTTCAATGAAATCATCCTCATATTTGACGGCCAAACGCCCTCCAAATCCGCGCGCAAAAACTCGCGGATAACGCTCGTCTTTTCAGGAGAGGAAAAGGCGGATGCGCTGGTGATAAAGGCTGCCCGGGAGCAGCCCTCGGCGCGCAAAACCACCGTGGTCACCTCGGATAATGAAATCATCAGGAAACTTAAGCCGCTCGGCTGTAAAATTATCCGCTCCAATGATTTCGCGGAAGAATTCCTTGCGGAAAAAGATGCTAATAAAAACAAATCCGGCTCTTCGGCGATTTCCAAACGCAAGCTTGAAGGCATCTCGCCCGAAGAAGCCGAAAAATGGCTGGAAATATTCGGGCTGGAATAATTCGCCCGCGTCGTTTGTTTAGATTACGATGGCACAAAGCATACATATTCAAAGGATAATTGCCGCAACAATCATCGGCATCACCATATTTTCTTTCCTAGCATTCTCCGAAGAAGGCAAAACGCCCGAACCCAAAGCCAAGAACCAGGGGCTTTCCTCTGACGAAAAAAAGGAAGCGGAAAAGATTATCAAAGAATATTTTTCGCAGAATGACGAAAGCAAGAAACAAAAACTGTTTGAAGAACTGGCAAAATATGACGACCGCGTTTCCAAAAAAGACCTGGAGTATTTCGCCAAAACCATCTTGCCATTGATGAAAAAAGGGCTTAAATACGATGGCAAAAATGAAGGCAAATGCAGCCATCCGGATTATCCCGGTGAATATATTATCACCGTTCCAACCGCGGCGAAAAACGGCGCCAAGACCGGTTTATGCATCGTTTTGCACGGCGGAGGCGATGATTCCGGCGACGGCAGAAAAGCCCAAGCCGTGATGGGCTGCCCCAACCCCAAACTTATCACGGTCTACCCGACCGTCATAAAAAAGGAAAATACCGCGTGGAACACCGAGCGCGAGGAAAGATACGTCATGGAAATCATCAATGACATGAAACAGATGTTTAATATCGATACCAACCAGGTATATCTGACCGGCTATTCAATGGGCGGTTACGGCACCTGGTCAATCGGCACGGCGCATGCCGACCTCTTTGCCGCCATCAGCCCCATGGAAGGCGCGTTAAACAGCTATACAGGCACCTTGGCTAACCTGAAAAACACTCCTATCTGGATTTTTCACGGTGCAAAAGATATGGCCGTCCTGCCGGATTCCGACCGTAAATCCGCTGAAACGCTTGAGGAATTCAAAAAGAAATACGGACCTTATGATTATGTCTACGATGAGGATAAAAATACCGGCCATACCAAGCCGACAGATTTGCCGACTATCTGGAAGTGGATGTTCGCCAGGAAACGAAACCCCCTTCCCAAGTTTGTCATCTGGGAACCGAGCCGGTCGTTTAAAAATAATTTCTACTGGCTAAAAATCGCCAATCCTTCGCGGGGCATCCGTATTGAAGCAAAAATAGAAGGCAATAAAATATCACTGCAAAGCCATGTCTCCGGCTTGACCATTTTCCTCAATGACAAGATGATCGATTTAACCAAGCCCGTCATCATTGAAGCCGCCGGAAAAGAGGAATTCAACGGATTAACCGGCTATAGCCTCAGCGCTCTGCTGGAAACCATCATTGACAAAAACGACCCGGAAATGTATTTCACCAGCCGGATAGAATTAAAATAGCATTCCCCGCTTGAGCCACCCTTTCCCGCCAAAGCGGGATCCCGAGGGCAACTTCTGTGGGTAACCCATCGGGAAACAAAGGGGAGCAGGGGGTTGTTACGCCCCGACGCGGAGTTTACCACGTTTTTAGCGGGGGTCGGGACTCCTACGGAACGATCATCGTATGAGCCTTGCTCCAGGGACCGCTATTAGCCGGATTGGTCAGGTTAACCCAGCGGAAAAATCCATAGAAATGCTTGCCGGCATTTTCGTCACCGCACTGAATAATAAACTTTGCCTTCTTGGAAATCTGTGACTTGGGGGCGGCTTCAGGGTCATTAATCGCCATTCTGCCTTGGACGAGAATAGACCGGCACTCAATCGCATCTGCCAGCCGGTGCATGCTGGGCCTGTTTTGGTCGGTTTCTCTTTTGCATATCACTTTAATACCACCCCCGCCTATGGGTAACAGCGCGACCACCGGGATACTCTCAATCAGTCCCCGCGGGCTCGGCTCGGTATCACGGACCGTCAAGCCCATTCCCACCTTGCCGGTATCCGGGATAAATTCCTTATATTTCCTGACAAAGGCGCGGATTTCTTTTTCGTAGGTCTTCCTCATCTGACGATGCGCCAGGACATCAGTGCTGGTGCGGGTGTTTTTATTCTGCGCCTTAACGCGGACCGGCTCAAACTCGCTCCGGCGGGCAATCAGCGGGTTGACATCTGCATCCGGAATGCCCCACGCCGCCTTATTCGCCACCACCTTATCCACCAAAATCCTCTGGAATGAGAAGAACTCGGTATCCTTCCGTGGCATAAAGTCCTTCCTTCTCCCCATAATCACCTCCTTTTAGCTTGTGTGGACGCACCCACAGCTTGTGTGGACGACCTTATAACTTGTGGGGACGCCCTCCCAACTCGTGTGGATGTCCTCATAATTTGTGAGGATATCCTCACAATCCGTGTGGACGTCCTCTCAAATCGTGCGGATGCCCCCACAACTCGTGAGGACGCGCTCCTAACTCGTGAGGACGCCCTCATAACCTTTAGTCATGTTATTATAATACAAAAACTGCTCGTTAGAAGTCAAGAGTTTTCCGTTAAATCTCTACTGCTTTTGGAGTCCGTCATAAAGCTGATTCTATCAGATGAAATCATATGGAACCGAACCAGTACATTTTTCTTTTAGATTTATCTAATCCTCAGGATATAGGCTGAAAAGTTTCCCCCATTTGCTCGTTTTCTGCATTTGTTGCCTTATTTTTTTCCCTTTAAAAGGCCACCAGAGCTTATCGTGATAGAAATACGAGCCGAAGACGAATAGATAT
>JAGVQN010000080.1 GCA_020051675.1 Candidatus Brocadiia bacterium | reverse complement strand
CAGACCGACTGTCGCGCCCAGGTTAACCGGGGCATTGCCGCCCATAACCTTACCCAGAGCATTGTCCACCTTCAGGTAAGCCAGGTCTATGTTGTTGTAGATGGCATTGTTGAGGTTCAGCCTTAATACGCCGTTTACATCTTCGTCTATCTTGGCATTGAACCTTGCTTTGGCCTCCGGCGCGCCAAATGTGCTTGGAGCGTTATTGCCAGCATTGCCGGAATCCATCCAACCAACTGCTAACCGGCTGCCTTTGTTATCAATGGCCACGTCCGCGGCAAATACGCCGACTGTTACCAGGCAAAACGCCACGGCCAGACCAACTGTTAATACTTTACTCATTTTTCTTCTCCTTTATTCAGGGACACCCCCGATGTTAGGTCGGGGAACCCGGCGCCTCGTGCCAGGCGGAAAGCATTGTCCCTATGGCCGCGCCCGATGTTAACCGGGTGAGGCCGATGCCTTCCATTCCTCATTTTCTTCCCTTCGTTACGAGCCGAGACCTCATAACGACTAAACCGAACCACCTCCTTTCGCCTGATGATGGCGACTTAAAGCGCCATCAACGGGAAGATTATATTGATATCGGCATTTATTGCCAAAATCTTTATCTAATCAAGCTATCAATATTAAAGATATTGTCAAGAAAATAGCGCCAATTTTAGCGCTTATCGCCAATGCAAAATACCGCGCCCGTTACAAAGATAACCCTATTTCCGCACTGTTTCCGGGCGCTTCAAGTCCTCTTCTTTGGGCTGAGTTTCCTTGCCTTCTTCTTTCATCCCTTTCTTGAATTCCCCGACTGATTTCCCTATGCCGCGGGCCAAGGCAGGTATTTTACTGGCCCCAAACAGGAAGATTAGAATCCCTAAAATTATCAGCAATTCCTGGACGCCGAAATTATTAAACATATTCCCCATTAACCTTTCTCTGGCCAATAGTTAACAAGTATTTTCTCGGGATGAGTATAAATTTTCATTCTGCCGCCCCTGATATAGCCGGCGATGGTGATGCCCAATTTTTCACCCAGTTCCACAGCCAAATCAGTCGGCGAGGTCAATGAACCAAGTATAGGTATTCCGGCCCGGAACGCCTTAAGCAGCATTTCAGATGAGATACGGCCTGTGGTCAGCATTATTTTCTCAGCCAGGTCAATGCTTCTCAGCAGACTATCGCCCACTATTTTGTCCACCGCGTTATGCCTGCCGATGTCCTCGCTGAATGAAATGATTTCCTTTGTGCCGCAAAGGGCCGCAGAATGTATTCCCCCTGATTGGCTGTATAAAGCAGCACAAGTGCGCATTTCCCGGGCCAAGTTTACCATATCTTCAGCGCTTATCTTGATTGCCGAATTCAATGGCGTCAGCCCTTCTATATCCGACGGGCAGAGAAAGGTAAAACCCCGCCCGCAACCAGAGGTCATTATTCGCGCTTTCTGGTCTATTTCCTTGGCATTAGATTCAACCCAGACCTGGCTTTTTCTCTTGTCCTGATTAACCAAAACCTTGTTAAGCTCAGCCGGGTTATCAATAATATTTTCCGAATAGAGAAAACCAATCACCAACTCTTTCACCTGAAAAGGCGTAGCCATAATAGATGTCAGCAATTTATTATTCAGGTATATAGTAACGATATGCTCGGGCGGCAGGACAGGCGCCCGGGGTTCTGTTTTGCCGGATTCCCGTTTTATACCGGGGACTTGCTCTTGAATCGGAGTCAAACTAATCATAACATTATTGAGAAAACACGGGATTCTGGTATCCCTCATTAATTGCCAAAGTGTCCAAATGATAAGTAATGGCGTCTTCCAGTTCCAAAACAACTTCCCGCCCCATGCTTCTTTCGTCTATCGTTTTCAGGTATTTACGGCAATCGTGGCAGACATCAACGCGATAAACTTTATTGCCATCGGCATAAAAATAAGACAGTTTATCCTGGGCCGTGTTCCCGCAATAGGGGCACACAAGACGGGCCACCGGCCATTCGGTCCAGCACAGATAACAAGCCAGCAGCCTTTTGCCGGTGCCTTTCTGCAATCGGCTGATTTTGGGGATACCGCCGCAAACAGGGCAGGTTGACTTGGTCCAGCAGGCCTGATAATCCAGCCCCTTAAATTTATCCGCTAAGTTCTGATGAAAAATCTTTATTATCTGCCATCCAACATAATTGGCCGTGTTTGGATTAAGCCCCTTTTTATCGCCGTCAAACCGGCCCATTAATTCCGCCAAATCCATTGAAACCTGGCTTGGCAGTCCGGAAAATATCTCCTTCAGTTGTTGTGCCATCTGTCCATCAACGCCCAAGATATCAAGCAGGTCGTTTCCTATCTTTTCAACGGCCTGTTTGTTAACGGATAAGGGCGCGCCCTCTAACAGGTATTTGCCCGAATTAAGTTTTGCAACCGCTGCCTCCGGCGTCATTACCAAAGCCGGCGCAGGCTCGTCCGCATGCTTGCGGCGCAACTCGTTGATTTTAGAGAATAAATCCAGGAGCTCGGTCAACTGGGGCTTGACCCCTTTGTAATGCTCAACAATCCCTTTTATCTCCAAGAAATTATCCGCCACCATTGATTTATCAGTCATATTTGACCCCTTAAAACACAGCCGAGAATCAAGCCGGTTTCTTCTCTTCCGAATGGAAGATGTCAAAATACTTGACGGCTATTTTAAAAGCAAGCAATCCCCCGGCTATCACCGCCGCAGTTATGGCAAATTCCATCAATGATGGGAAATAAGATGCTTTGGATTCTCTTAACATCCCGATAACGCTTACGTTCATCCGGTTAAGGATTAATCCTATAATAACCATCAGCGAACAGAAAAATACTCCGCCGATGCTTCCCCTTACAGACGGAATAGCCAGCAGGATAAGCGGCAGAACAACCCCGACAATCATTTCGGCAAGGAACATATTGCCTTCCATATTCCCCGCAAAAGCCGCCGGCAGCGCCCCGCGGACTATCACATCAATTATTCTCAGAAGGAAATAGGCGAGTATTACAAAAACCTCGGCCTTTGCCAATCCTATAAGGATACCTTTTTCCAATGAGCGCTTAAACACTTTGGAGCTGACAAACGACTCAAAAATCACCATCGCCAAACCCACCATTACGGCCGAAGCAAAGAACATCACCGGCAGCAAAGGCGTGTACCATAATGCGT
>JAGVQN010000071.1 GCA_020051675.1 Candidatus Brocadiia bacterium | reverse complement strand
GCCGTCACCGCCGTGGGCAAGGAACTGGAAAAGCGGGAAGCGCGGTATCTGGCGCTTTGCTGCCGCGTTGCCGCGGAATTGGGCGCACGTGTAGTCAAGACCTACTGGTGCAAGGATTTCGATAAAGTGGTCAATGGCTGCCCGGTGCCGGTGGTTATGGCGGGCGGTCCCCAATGCGAAACCGAAAAGGAAGTATTTGATTTTGTATATGACGGCATGCAAAAAGGGGCAATCGGCGTAAACCTCGGAAGAAATATCTGGCAAAGCCCGCAACCGGTCGCTATGGCAAAAGCCCTTCATGCGATTATACACGAAAAATCCGATGTTAAAAAAGCATTAGCTATATTTAACGCTACTAAGAAAAAGTAAGCTGATTAAGCTGATTTTAGCGGATTTAATCTGAAAAGTATTTATCAGTTTAATCCGCTTAATCCGTGTACTAAACATGAAAATATTGGGAATTTACGGCAGTCCGCGCAAGAACGGGAATACCCAGCAATTGCTGGATGCTTTCCTCAAAGGGGCGTCCGAAAAAGGAGCCCGAATACAGAAGGTATTCCTTGGCAGGATAAAAATAACACCCTGCATGGAATACTACGCCTGTATGAAAACAGGCACTTGCAGTATTAAAGATGAAATGACCGGGCTTTATAAAGACATTGAACAGGCTGATATTATCGCGTTTGCCTCCCCCATATTCTTTTACGGATTAACCGCCCAGGCTAAGGCATTGATAGATAGATGCCAGGCGTTCTGGGCACGTAAATATATCCTCAAAACGCCAAATCCCAAACGCCAAATCCCAAAATCCAAACGCAGAGGATTCTTTATATCAACCGCGGCGACAAAAGGTAAGAAAGTGTTTGACGGGGCAAAGCTGACAATCAAATACTTCTTTGATGCGCTTGATGTCGAATACAGAGGGGAACTATTAATCCGCTTATCAGAATATAAGGATAATATAACCAAACACCCGACCGCGTTGGAAGAGGCGTATGAGGCGGGGAGAAAACTTGCAACCACGGATACACACTGATAAGCACGGATAAATTTTAATATGAAATACTTGGCAACCACAGATTAACACTGATAAACACAGATACATACTGATGGATACAGATAAACTTAAACACGAGAAAATAACTCACGATATAATCGGTGCGGCTTTTGAGGTGCATAATACTTTGGGATGCGGTTTCCTGGAAAAGGTCTACGAAAACGCTCTGGTTTACGAGCTGAAACAAGCAGGATTAAAAACAGAAACACAAAAGGAATTTAAAGTCCCGTATAAAAAGATAGCGGCCGGTAATTATATCGCGGATATCGTGGTTGAAGGGAAAATCATACTTGAATTAAAGGCTGTTGAAGAAATATCAAAAATACATCAGGCCCAGCTGTTAAATTATTTAAAAGCGAGCGGATATCAAGTCGGACTTATCTTGAATTTTGCTAAAACAAAGTTAGAATATAAACGGTTAGTTATGTAACACAGATAATTCAATTCCCTATCGGCGTTTATCCGTGTTTATCTGTGGTTAAAAAGGAGAAAAGTATGGCAACAGGATACACCGAAGAAGTAATGGACCATTTCAGGAATCCGCGAAACGTCGGCGAGATTCCCGACGCGGACGGAATCGGAGAAGTCGGCAATCCCGTCTGCGGTGATATGATGTCTTTTTATATCAAGGTTAAAGACAACCGCCTGACCGATGTCAAGTTCAAGACTTTCGGCTGCGGCGCGGCAATTGCCGTTTCCAGCATGACGAGCGAAATGGCGAAAGGCAAAACCATCGAGGAAGCCATGAAAATCACGAGGCAAACCATCGCCGAAAAGCTGGGCGGGCTCCCTCCCCAGAAAATGCACTGCTCCAACCTCGGCGCGGACGCGCTCCACAAAGCGATTGAAAACTATCTCAATAAAGGCAAGCCCGTGAAAGAAGCCCAGGCTATCGTAAAACATGCCGCGGAAGAGGAAGGGCACGCCGAGGAATGCGCCTGCCCCTATTGCAGCAGCCCGGTGGATAAGAAATCCGCTTTCTGCAAGCCCTGCGGCAAGAACTTCGTCAACTGCCCCAAATGCGGGATGCTGCTTGCCGAAAATGTTTCCCAGTGCCCGGAATGCCATACAGAAATCAAACACTAAGAAGAAAGAATAACTATTTCAGATTATAGTATCTGATGAGATTGCTTCGTCCCATGGTCCTCGCAATGACGTCATTGCGAACGCAAGTGAAGCAATCCCATTTTGTTAGACGATAACACTAATAAACAGAAAGGGTTATAATGATAGAATGCGTTCCGAATTTCAGCGAAGGGCGGAGGACGGAAGTACTCGATAAAATTATCTCCGCGATAACATCGGTCAAAGGTGTTACTCTCTTAGACCGCGAAATGGATAAAAGCCATAACCGCTCGGTCGTTACCTTCGTTGGCGATGCCGATGCCGTAAAAGAAGCCGCCTTCTTTGCCGCCAAAAAGGCTATGGAACTCATAGACCTAAATAAGCACGAAGGCGAGCACCCCAGGATGGGCGCGACGGACGTCATCCCTTTTATCCCGCTTGAAGGCAATACCATGGCGGATTGCGTCAAGCTCGCCAAGGAACTCGGCAAGGAAATCGCCGATAAACTCCAAATCCCGATTTATCTATACGAGGAAGCGGCGACCGTTCCGGAACGCCGGAGCCTGGCTTATATCCGGCAGGGAGAGTTTGAAGGAATACGCGAGGAAATCGGCAAGAAACCGGAAAGGAAACCGGATTTCGGGCCGGAGAAAATACACCCGACCGCCGGGGCAACCGTGGTCGGCGCCAGGGTATTCCTCATAGCTTATAATATCAATCTCAATACGCCTGACGTGAAAATAGCCAAGCAGATTGCCAAAACCATCCGCGAATCAAGCGGCGGACTGCCCGCGGTCCGTGCGCTGGGAGTATTTCTCTCTGATAAAAACCAGGCGCAGGTAACCATGAACCTCGTCAATTACAAGAAGACCGGGCTAAAGACCGTATTCGAGGCGGTAAAGAAAGAGGCGGGGAAACTGGGCACATCCGTGAAAGAAAGCGAACTTATCGGGCTTCTTCCAGCCGACGCCTTGGCGGGGTTTTCGCCCAAGGAATTGTTGATGGATAATTTCAAGGATGAACTCATAATAGAAAATAAACTAAAACTTCTGGGTATTAAAAATGTTTAACGATATGGACTTAATCTGTCATTCTGAACGAAGTGAAGAATCTCAGGATAAACTCCGCGAAGAGTCTCGTAATGAGATTCTTCGGTCGTTCTTACTCCCTCAGAATGACATCGTGTTTGTTTATTAGTATTTCTTAGAAAGGACTGTTATGATTTTATCACATAGAATAAGCGCTTTAACGGAATCAGTAACTCTCGGCATTTCCGCCAAGGCGAAGCAGATGCAGGCGGATGGAATTGATATCATCGATTTCTCGGTGGGCGAACCGGATTTTGATACTCCGGATATCGTCAAGCAGGCGGCTATAGACGCCCTGAACAAAGGCTACACCAAATACACCCCAACGAGCGGAATTCCGGGACTTAAAAAAGCCATCATAGAAAAACTAAAAGCAGATAACGGGCTTACCTATCTCCCTTCGGAAATAATCGTCTCAGCCGGCGCCAAGCACGCCATCTTTAACGCCATACAGGCAATCTGCAACCCGAAAGACGAAGTGCTCGTGCCCACCCCTTACTGGGTAAGCTATCCGGAACAAATCAAGGTGAGCGAAGCCAAATGCATCTTTGTGCCGACTTACGAAGCCAACGGATTCCGCCTGAAGGCAAAGGATGTCGCCGCAAAGGTTTCCCGCCGGACAAAGGTAATCATCATCAACAGCCCGAATAACCCGACCGGCGCGGTTATCGAGCCCAAGGAACTCAAAGCCATTGCCGATTTAGCAGTTAAGAAGAATTTCTTTGTCATCTCCGATGAAATATATGAAAAACTCATTTACGGCAAGGCCAGGCAGGTTTCCATAGCCTCGTTTAACAACAAGATTAAAGACCTGACCGTGGTGATTAACGGCGTTTCCAAATCCTATGCCATGACCGGCTGGAGAATCGGATTTGCCGCCGGGCCGGCGTATCTCATATCCCTGATGGCGCAGATGCAGGGGCACGTCACATCAAACCCGACCTCGATTGCCCAGTATGCGGCGGTGACGGCATATCAGAAAGGTGACCCGTTTGTCCAGAAGATGAAGCGCGAATTCGCCAAGCGATGCAACTATCTTTACAAAGCTCTTAATACTATGCCCTATCTCAAATGCCACCAGCCTGAAGGGGCTTTTTACGCCTTCCCGAATGTATCCAAACTATTCGGTAAGACCTACGAGGGTAATACGATTTCCGACTCGGTAAAACTCTGCGAATTGCTCTTGACGCGGGCGCATATCGCGGTGGTGACTGGGGACGCCTTCGGCAGTAACCAAAACATCAGGTTTTCCTATGCCAATTCCATGCCGAATCTGGCAGAAGGCATGAAACGGCTGAATAAGTTCCTTAAAAGCGTAAAGTAAAAAGATTGCGGACCTACAAACAATATTATATAATTTGGACGTCCTCGCGCCTTCGGAATCTTGATTTATCGGGATGACGTCCCGTGTCCCGCCGTGCGGGATACGGGATACAGTTCATATTATGTTAATCGGGCGGGCAGAGGGAATAAAGGCTAAGGAAAAAGATATACTCGGAATTAAATTATGAGTAAGAATTATCAGAGTTGGACGAAGGAAGAGTTAATCAGGGAACTGGACAGCGTAAAGAAGCGGAAAAGATACGGATTAGTCTGGGAAGATAAGATAGAAGATGTTGTTGAGTTATGTGTTCATCTTCCTACCCTCCTTATAGTATAAACGATAAATGGCGTCTTGTCAACTACTTTTTAGCAAAGTAACTAAAAAACTTATGGACTAATAAACTTAAAAACTATCTGTTTTCCGTTCTTTAGTTTCTCAGTCTTTCAGTTCTTTCGTTACTCCATAAGGAATATATAGCAAATAGCGTGCCAAGCTTCGTTAGTTTTCAGGTATTAGATGTCAGTTGTTAAGTAATTGGTTGAATTGATTGGAGTTGGAGATACGAGACAAGAAAGGGCTGAGAGAGCATAAGAGGGCTAAAACAGGCTAAAATCGTATGATTATACATACAGCGTATGCGTTTTCATACATACGCCATGGGCGGGCAGGCATACTCAATTCACCTTTGCCATCCGGTTTAAGCATGTTTAATATTATAATATTCAGAACTGATTTGTCAAGAGGCACGAGAAAAATTCCTATAATTTCCATTAAGCCAAGAAGAGTGTTTTTCTAAAACGATGCCTTGCGTATCCCGCTATGCGGGAGGAGTCCCGATAACCATCGGGGCAAGCCAGTAATATTAAGGGTTACCGCCTGCGGT
>JAGVQN010000060.1 GCA_020051675.1 Candidatus Brocadiia bacterium | reverse complement strand
GTTATAGATATTATTTCCGATATAAACTCCGTCCGAGCTGTTTTTAATATTACAATCGACCTGATAACTCGGCCCTGAATTATAATCATTCTGTATTTCTGAAGATGAGCGGGCATAGTTATATATTTTTACGTCGTCAAGTTGTCCGTTAAAATAATTCATGTCCGGTTGATAATTAGAAGGAGCTTGCCGACCGATATTAAGGTTAATCGTTGAGGCGGTGCTGTCTGCCTTGGCACTACCATCACGGATAACGTTTTGCAGGACGCCGTCAACATAAACCTGAACCCGATCAACTCCATTAGCAGGAAATACGCCAACCGCCTGATGCCATTGCCCATCGTTAAAAGTATTGGTGGTTTGGACTGAATCAAGAATATCGGCGCTTTGATACTTAAGAACCGAAAATTGGACTATTCCGGAATCAGGCATTAATAACAGATACCCTTTTTTATTATTACATGGGAAAAGCTGTCCATAAGCATCATAGCTGCTAACCATGGCCATATGGCTACCGGTTATTGCTGTCTTAAACCAACATTGTACTGTTAATGGTCCGGTAATTTTAAGAAGCGAACTACTGCCTGCATCCACATAATCATATACGCCGTCAAAACTTAAAGTGCTGCCGGCCCAGGTTGCCCCGGAAATCGTGGCATTTAATCCATTAGCCGAACTATCCGTTGCGGTTATGCCTGAGCCATCGTCAAACTTCCAATTAGCGATAAGTGTCCCCGTTGCAGGCGCGCCTACCGCGTAAAGTTTGGCATCACGGGCGCACACATATATGGTTCCATCGGCGGCAATCGAAGGCGAAGAGCTGAGATCTCCTCCGGTTGTATACGACCACTTTAAAGTCCCATTTGGATTAATAGCATAGAGCTTAAAATCGCTGGAACCTATATATATAGCACCATTTATATCAATAGAAGGAGAAGAAGCAATACCGCCTCCGGTCGTATAACTCCACTTAAAAGTTCCATCCGAATTAATGGCGTAAATCTTGCTATCATAACAACCTACATATAAGGTTCCATCCGCACCAATCGCCGGAGAAGAATCAATTCGACCACCGGCCGTATAACTCCATTTCAATGTGCCATCGGAATTAATAGCATAGAGTTTGTTATCCATACAACCAACATAGATTGTTCCATCCGTACCGATTGAAGGAGAAGAGTGAATAAAATCACCTACTGTATAACTCCATTTCAAAGAGCCATCCGGATTAATGGCATAGAGCTTGCTGTTTTCAGACCCGATATAAACGGTACCGTCTGCTCCTATTGCCGGAGATTGGTCTATGTAGCCTGCGGGATAAGTCCACTTAAAAGTTCCGTTAGGATTAATAGCATAGAGTTTATTATCACCACCTGCAGATCCTACATAAATGGTGCCGTCAGGCGCAATCGCCGGGGAAGACATCGTGGTCCCGCCGGCCGTATAACTCCATTTAAAAGTACCATTCGGATTGATGGCATAGAGTTTCTTATCAGCCGAACCAAAATATATAGTCCCATCTGAACCAATCGTGGCTGAACCGCAAGCCCATCCGCCGGTCATATACGTCCATTTAACAGTTCCTGTAGGATTAACCGCGTGCAGTTTGCAATCACGGGAAGTTATGTAAATAGTGCCGTCCGTATTGATAGTCGGCATGGGATATTCAATAAGGCCGCCTGTAGTATAAACCCATTTAAGAGTATTGGTAGCGGCTCCTATATAAGGACTTCGTCCGGTATGGCAATTGTCACGCTTGAAAATCGGACATGGGGTGTTCGCCAATCCCCCATTAATCCCGCTCCCTAACGAGGTTATTGCTTTAACCGTATCTTTCTTGGATGCGTCATTTACCGAAATGGCCGTGATATACAGGCTTTTGATTGAACCGGTTGAGACGCTGTTATCCGGCGCAATTTCCACCCTGATTTCCTTAGTTCCCGCCGCCGGCAAATTCCCTACATTACAACCGCTCCCAACCACATCTGCGGTTATATTGTTTCCCCCTTGCGCCGCGTCATAATACGTCACCCACCAGCCGCTGCCGCCGGGCGTTCCGGTTACATTAAACGAATCCGCGGCTGTCCCGTCGTTTTCTATCTTCAGGCAATAAGCTATACCTTGCCCTGCGGTTGTGCTCTGGCTCTTATTCTGATTAGTCCCGTCAAGATTATATACATCATTCCCCGCATAATCCGCATCAGCCGGTTTCTTTATCTGGATATCAGGCTTGTAAGAGGTATCCGCAACCGTAATCGTTGACCTAACCGTATCTTTCTTGGAAGAATCAGCGGTTGAAGCAGAAACAATATAAACGCTTTTACTTGTCCCTGAAGAAACGCTGTTATCCGGCGCGATTTCAACCCTGATTTCCCTGCTTCCGGCAACGCTTAAATTACCCGTGTTCCATCCGCTTCCACCCATACTCGCGGTTATGTCATTGCCTCCTGCCACCGCGTCATAGTACGTCACCCACCAGCCGCTCCCGCTGGCTGTGCCGGTCAGGTTAAACAAATCCGTATCATAACCGTCGTTTTCAATCTTTATATAATAAATGGCATTCTGGTTCTTGATTACACTTTGGGTCTTGGTCTGGTTTATTCCGTCATAATTATACACATTATCGCCCGTATAACTCGGCTCGGCTGTTTTCTTGATCTGGTTATCAGGCTGGTAACTGTAATTAACCGTTATTGTTGCCTTGACCGCATCTTTTTGGGACGCATTGTTTGATGAGGTTGAGGTAACCAGGACATCCTTGCTTGTTCCGCCCTGGACCGTGATATCCGCTGTTATTTCCACCCTGATTACTTTACTTGTGCCGATTGGCACAACTCCTGTCGACCATCCGCCGCCGGTAACCTGCGCGGTAATATTTGAGCCATCGCCTTCGTAATAATAATTGACCGTCCATCCGTTTCCACCGGCTGTTCCGCTTACATTAACAGTATCTGAAGCCGTCCCGTCATTTTCCACCTTCACATAATATGTAACGGTCTGGTTATTCACAACCGCCTCTGTTTTGGTCTGGCCCGTCGCGTCATAATTATACGTATTATCACCGGTATATTCAGGGTCGGTTGTTTTCTTAATCTGGTTGTCCGGCTGGTAATTATAATCCGCGGTTGTTGTTGCCTTGACCGCGTCCTTCTTAATCGGCTTGTGATTGGATGAAGAAGTAACGTAAACATCCTTGCTTGCCCCGCCGGCAACGGTTGCACCCGGCGCGACCTCCACCCTGATAAACCTGGTTTCGTCAGGCGCCAAATCTCCGGTTGACCAGCCCCCGCCGGTCATATTGGACGTGATATTATTCCCGCCTGTCGTTGCGTCATAATAAGTAACCCACCATCCCCCACTGCCGGAGGTGCCGGTGACATTAAACGAATCAAGATTTGAACTGTCGCTTTGTATCCTGACATAATAAACAGCCGCCTGTGAATTGCTGGCATTATCGCTTTTCGCCTGGCCAGTCCCGTCATAATTATACATATCAAGGCCGGCGTATTCCTGCTCGGTTGTTTTCTTAATCTGGTTATCCGGCTGGTAATTATAATCCGAGGTTGTAGTTGCTTTTACGACATCAGTTTTAGACGGGTCATGGAAAGAGGTGGAAACAATTGAGACATCCTTGCTCGCCCCCATCTGAACCGTATTATCGTGAACGATTTCCACCCTCACTACTTTATATTCGCTTGTTGCCATCATGCCGGTGGACCATCCGCCGCCGGTAACCTGCGCGGTAATATTTGAATTGTCTCCCTCATAGTAATAATTAACGGTCCAGCCGCTTCCGCCAGTTGACCCCTGCACGGTTTCCGCATCCTCCTCAGTGCCGTCATTTTCCACATAGACATAATAAACCGCCGGTTCATCGCTGGTTACCGTCTGCATCTTGGTCTGGTTTGTCCCGTCGAGGTTATAGGTGTTATCGCCTGAGTAGGAAGGTTCCCCGGTATTTTTGATGCGGTTGTCAGGCTTGTAATCGTAAGCCTGGGCAAAAGAATTACTTGCGATGAATAAAATCATAAGGAGGAATACGATGCCGGCTATTTTTTTATTCATAGATTACAGTTTCTCCCCTACATTAATAATACGCGTTGGCAACACAAAAGAAGCAAAATCAACGATGTCTTCTGCCGATACCTATAGATTCTATTAACTTAAAGTATACAACACAATTCCTGCCTTGTCAATAAGAAAATAAAATATATGTGAATATTTATTTATTCAGTTATTATTTAAATCTGTCGCCTGAAAACCGCTATCCCAGATGATTATCCCGGATTATTCACCCCTCTTGATAAGGGTTTCCGCACCCCAGATAATCGGTTTCAAGAATATCCGGGTGATGGATTTCAATGCTTCGTCTTTGGCGATGACCTTTGCCACAGGCGAGTATTTTTTAAAGGGGTAGCGTAATCTTTAAACTGGTTAAGGGTATTCTTTAGACTGGTTGAGGGTAATCATTAAGCTGGTCGAGGGTAATCTTTACGCTGGGTATGGGTATAGATGGGGGTGGGTATGCCTCTCCCCCCCCTCTTTCCAAGGCGTTGTTTAGTAAGGGGTTGGAAAAACGGAAATCGGCTAAATCCATATATCTAACGCCAAAATAAGCCGTTTATTTACACATTAGAATTCCCATTTATCCGCTTGAACTTTTCCTCTTCTTCTTTGGTCAGGTAGATGTATTGGGCATTCTTGGCGTGCCGCATACAGACCTTTTTCTCGCCCATCAGCCAGCCGCTCAAGAACTTTGCCTTATCCTCATCCAAGAATTCGGGGGACACCATAGAATGGCACATAGTTAATGCCCAAACTGTCACCTTGACCCCGAAAACATTCGGGGGAAGGGTCCAATTGAGATTCTTCGCTACGCTCAGAATGACAATAAGGGAAGTTTTATCCCTTATCTATGTGCCATTCGGGACGGGATCCCGCCGCCTCTGGCGAGCCTCGCCTTTGGCGGGAACTTGCTTCGGGGAAGGGGGATTAAGGATAGAAAAATGAAAGGCTATTTTTGTGGTTTGTAAATCTCGTTTGAACGGCCGCAATGCGGGCATTGAATCTCCGGCCGGCTAAACGGCGGTGGTATCTTCAGCTTCGCTGAAGCCGCCCTGTCACGGCACGGCCAGGACATAATCCGCCACTGCCGGAGTTACGTTAATCGTGCCAAGAAAAGTTTCCCCTATCCAAATATCCACCGCGTTATTCGCCTGGTAAGAAAGCATATTTACCTTGATAGATGCCGTGCCCGCCGGAATATCCATATACAGCGTATTCACCTTATCAAGATTACCCGTCCACTGCCCCCAGGCTTCATTCGGATACCAGCCCTGCCCCTGCAGTTTATTGGCTTCAATCGTTCCGAAATCTATGCGTTTTAATACCGAAGTATCCACCGCCAGGAATTCCAGATACGTATAAGCCAGCGCCAGATACCTGCCGTCGCCAGGGACAGGGGTTGTTTCCACCTGTGAATATTGGAATTTTATCCTTTTAGCCGTGGTGTTTTCCCCGGTAAAGTATTTAATTATCACCACTGCCGAAGGTTTGGCTTCGAGTGTGGCGCTGAAGACGCCGTATTTCAAATCAAGGTTCTCCGCCCCGGCGCGGCATAGAGCGGTCGCCGGCGGATTATTCAAATCCAGGAGCATCCAGAAAATGCCTCCGGCAAGGCCTTCATTATTAAAAATAATATCGGAATGGCTTGCCAGGCGGGTGGCATTGCCTGATGCGCTTGCCCAGGCGTTACCGGCAGAGGCATAGCCGTATTCCTGGTCGACAATGGGCATAACTCTGCCGAGGCTTGCTTTTAATTCCCGGATTTTCGGCCCTAAATCAGCCGGGTCTTCATAGCGGTGGAAAGAGATAAAATCCACGAAATCCTTAGAGTCCGCGGCTTTATCAATCTTCCCAAATCCGGCGGTAAGCAGATGGTTTTTATCCAGCGTCCTCAGATGCGCGGAGATAGCCCGGTAGAAACTGAGGATTTTATTGTAATCCGTCCCGTATTTATCGACCAGGATATCGCCTTCGTTCATGATATCCCAGGCGGCGATGGTCGGGTTATTGCGGAAACGCGGGACTAATTCCGAAAGGTATTTTTTAGGGGTTTCATGGTCGCTGTTATCAATAAAAGCCCAGCCGGGCATATAGTCAAAAAAGTCCAGTATCACCTTTAAGTTGTATTTCTCCGCGATATTGAGAAACCGCTGGATGGAGTTTATATAAGCCATGGTCGGGTGGTAATTGGTGTAGATATTTTTGCTTTCATCCGGATTATCGGTAGAGTAACCGTAATCTATGAAGGTCCGGACCGTATTGGCGCCGAGCGAGGACGCCAGGGCAAGCTCTTCATCCACTTCATCCCAATCCCATTCAGCCATGGACGCCCAGGCATAGTTCCTGGGGAAGTAATTAAAGCCTTTCATGGTAAAGACGGAGTTCCCGTGCATGAATTTATCGCCGCTCACGGTGAGGAAATAATTTCCGCTGCTGCCGGTATTGATATCAGGGTCTTGCTTTCCGAAGCATCCCTTGAAGGCGGCCGTAGAAGAAGCGATTAATAGCGCCAAAGCAAGAACGACAAGTTTTAGCGCGCGTCTCTTTCCCATATTTTAAATCAGGCCTAAACAGCACCGGGTTAATACCCAAGGCAGGTTGCGTGCCTTTGTGGGACATATAGCCAGCTTACTTATCTATCCCGCGGATGGGAATTAAAAGCCGATGCTTCGCCCGCCTTTTCGGTAATCCCGGAGGAGCAGGCTATTTATTATTACTGTAAATTCGGCTGGATAACCCATCGGGGAAGCGCCCCTCGCCTATCCTCCCCCGACGCGCCGCCGGGAGAGGAACATGGAGGGGTTTATATAATCTTACCCTCATACCACAATCGGGTGCGGGATGAGGCTTCATTCCGGTTCTTCTTCATCCATCGGTTCTTCTTCCGGAGGCGGCTTGGGTTTTTCATCTTCACCGCCGGTTTTCCTCAATTCCACATCCGCGAAACGGCTCTTGCCCATCCGCTCCAGTGTGAACCGCGCCTTTTCCTTGGTTTCATCCTTCGCCAGGAGATTCATCAGCTTCTTGAACTTTTCAATCGAGTCCATGGGCTGGTCATCTATCTTGGTGATGAGTTCAAATGACCGGACACCGCCGATAGCGGCTTTACTGCCCTCTTCAATCTTGCTGATAATAAGCCCTTTGAAATCTTTAGGCAGGCGCCAGGCATAACGGACTTCATAAGTGAGCTCACGCACGGTCAGCCCGGTATTTTCATCCTTGTACTTTTCCGCGGATTCATAGTCATAAGGCGCTTTCCCCAGTATGAATTCACGAGTCTCTTCTTTATCGCCGCGGCAGAATGTCAGGGTAATCTTTTTATCCTCCCCGATCTGGGTAAGAATCTGGTTCAGGTAATTATTAGCGGGCGGCCAGGGCGACATTCCGGAGCGTTCAAAGTAGGAAAAATCGTCAATTTCGCTGAAATGGGAATACATGTCGCTGTAATCGTCGCGCGCATACATCAATTCAATCGGGTCGTCTTTGCCTTCTTCCTGTATTTTAAGCAGGATATCGTTGTTTTGCAGGCCGGCTTTGGCGGCCGGCGAATCCTCATGGATGTAAGTAAGCAGCAAGCCTAATTCCCCTTCGCGGGTGATTTTCTGGCAGCCCAATTGTTCCGCCAGGTCTTTGCTTAAGGACTGGAATTCCACGCCCAGCCAGACAATCCGTTTCATCTCGCGGTCGGAAAGCGGGACAAGTTTTTTATCAAAGCACGGTTTCGGGTCATCAAAATATTTCTTTATCTCGCTAAAGATATAGAGTTTGGTGCCGCTGGCGCCCCGGCCGTAGCCCCCGCTGTAATAGTTTGAATATCCGCCGCCGTTGCCGGACATCCGGTCTGCCAATTCACGTTTTTCCGACATGATTACACCGATGGGAACGCCGTCAAAGCCAATGAAAAACGTGCCGACCGGTTTTTCATCATCAATAAGATACTGAAGCTTATTTTTATAGCCCCTGACGATTCCGTTCAAGCGGGTATAATGGACTTTTTCATAGCGCTTGCTGAATTTTTCCTTTACGCTGAAGGTTATCAAGGCGCGGTTAAGCAAGGGTTTTTCCGCCTTGTAAATATCCAAGGGTTTAGCTATCGCCTGGGCATCCTCCAATTCGACCAGCATGCCGGTAAAATCCTCGTAAACGCCCAGGAACTTCGCCTTGAATTTAGTTTCATTAACGGTAACCTCGATATTTTCAATCCGGTTAATCAAATCCTTAGGCAGTTCGCGCGGGATAAGTATTTTGGTTTTATCAATGGCGATGCCGTAAACCTTTTTTTCCACGATATCCAGGTCGTTTCCATCTTCGTCGTCAGAGTCGTAATTGCGGTAGCTTGAATAACCGCGCGAATAGCCGCGGCCTGATTTTTCCTTTTCCGGCTGGCGGAAGGTGAATTTAACCTCAAGGATATAATTGGCATATAATTTTTTGGTTTCTTCTATCTTCTTTTCAAATTCACCAACGGCAATGGAAGGGCTTTTCACAATATCGGTTCCGCGCCAGCCGTAAAGGGCTCCCTTTAATTCCATCCGGCCTTCCAGAGAAGAGCCGATTGGCTGGGCTTTTTCATCAAACATGAGCGGGCAAAAACCGGAATGGGAATACCAGCCGCCTTCATCCATGCCGGTCCACGGCTGGAGATTAGAATTGGATTCATAAGGCTGGATAGCCATGGGGCGGAAAGGCATGGTAGAAACATACCAGTTTTCATCCGCCTTAAACAAGGCGGCGACGTACAATTTCCTGGCCGGGTTTAATTCGCCGGCATCGGCAAAAGTAATGCCGCCTTTGGGCTTCTTATCGCCTTTTATCCGGAGAAAAGCGCCGTGGTAATTAAGGAGGAAACTCTTTGATTCAGCCTCGTATTCGTTTTTATCGGCATCGACGACCGTGATTTTCTTGATAAATTTACGTTCAAACCCCTGGTCTATTATCAAAACCGAAGAATCATTCATCAAAATCCCGGAAACATCCATGGTGGTTTTATCCGAAATGAACCGTGTCATTTTATAATCATCGGGTTTGCCTTCTTCCTTATCTTTCTGGAATTCAAATTGGACCCTGACCAGGGCGGTGCGGGTGAGTTCGGCAATTTTACCGCGCAGGGCACTATCATCCTCTTTTTCCTTATCTTTCTTTTCCTCCTGCGCCATCAAGCCGGGGGCAATCACCATCGCCACCATGAGCAACACGGCGACTAAGAGGCATATTTTCCGTTCCATAACACGTCTCCTTTTCATAAAAGTTATTCTTATAGCGTCAAACAAAATAAAGTTCTATACCCAAATCCGTCACCATGGGCCAGACTTATTACTGGATTCCCGCTTTCGCGGGAATGACCAAGCTAAATAATTACAGTTTATTCTTTATCGTAATCGACGTCGTATTTCAGGATAATCAATTTGGTTTTTCCGCTGCGCATTATTTCCATGACGACCTGTTTTTTCTCCCGTTTCTCATCTCTAATTATTTCGTCATAGATTTTTTTCATATCATCCAGGCTGGCAACAGCTTTTTTATCCACACTGACGATTATATCGCCTTCGCTTATATCCGAATTCCTGGCATTACCCGGATACTGGATACCGCGCACATAGACCCCTTTTTTCTGGAAATAGAACAATTCCGGCTCGGCAAATTCATTGATTTCCCGGACGGTCATATCCCAGCGCTTGCAATCGAAATTTTCGCCTTCCACTTTTCCTTTTTCGCGCGGGGTAATGGTAATTGTTTTGGCTTCCTCGCCCCTGATGATTTCAAAGACGGCGGGCTGATTGACCGGCAGGTCTCCGAGGAACCAGCGAATTTCCGGTAAATCCGTATCATAAACGCCGTTAGTGGCTGTTTTATTGACACTGGTAATAATATCGCCGACCTGAAGCCCGGCGCGCAGGGCGGGCGATTCCTTATCCACGCTGGCGACCAAAACGCCGGTATCTCGGTCAAGGATAGTTTCGCTATCCAAATCACGCAAGGGTTGGATCATGATGCCTGTCCAGGAGCGCTTGATTTCCTTATTTGCCTTAAGGTGCCCGGCGACACGCTTGACGGTATCAACCGGTATGGAAAACCCCAACGCCCCACCGCCCAAAGTATTAATGCCGATGATTTTCCCATCAGTATTAATAAGCGGGCCGCCGGAATTGCCGGGATTAATCGAGGCATCTGTCTGTATCCATAAGG
>JAGVQN010000031.1 GCA_020051675.1 Candidatus Brocadiia bacterium | reverse complement strand
GTCCCTTTTATTTTCGCGCAGAATGTTTTTTATGATTTTCACGGCTGATGCGGCCGTTCCGGAAAAATCCGGCTGGCGCCCTCTTTTCTCCCGGGAAACGGCAAAAGAAGGGATTCCCCAGAAAGCGCCTTCGATGGCCGCCGCGACCGTTCCGGAATAAAATACATCCACCCCAACGTTCGCCCCGTCGTTTATCCCGGAGACCACGATATCCGGGCGCTTTTTTAATATCCGAGCGATTCCCAATTTTACGCAATCAGCCGGCGTTCCTTCAACCGTATAGAGGCATTCTTTGTTCGGAAGATAAGTATAAACCTTCCTGATAAAAAGCGGCTTAAAGATGGTTATTCCGTGGCTTACTCCGCTTTGCTGGCTGAAAGGCAAAACCGCCGTTACCTTGCCGAGTTTTTTTAACTCCAGATAAAGTGATTTTAATCCGCTGTGTTCCAGACCGTCATCGTTGGTTAGCAGTATATTCATAAGACATAAGAATTATACTTACGGCAACCTTCAAAGCAAGTTAATTAATTGCTTGAATTATCAGGTTATTTTTTTATACTTAACTATATGCTTAAAACCATCGTGCGGCTGGGTAAAAACGCATATCCGGTTTTTATCGGGAAAAGTTTATTGGAACAAGCGGGCGTATTATTGAAGCGCATCCTTATGCGCAAATGCCGTGTCGCGGTCGTTACGGATAGTAATGTCGGAGGGTTGTACGGGAAAAAGATAACATCTTCTCTTGAATGCGCCGGTTTTCCTGTGAATCTCATAACGCTTCCTTCCGGAGAAAAAACCAAATCGCTTAAGACAGTTGAAAAGATATACCACGCTCTTTTATCCGCGCGTTTAGACCGTTCTTCCGCGGTAATCGGGTTCGGGGGAGGCGTCATCGGCGATGTCGCCGGTTTTGCCGCCTCAACCTTTATGCGGGGAATAGATTTTATTCAGATGCCGACTTCGCTTCTTGCCCAAGTTGATTCAAGCATCGGCGGGAAAGTCGCCGTAAATTTACCCGAAGGCAAAAACCTGATAGGCTCGTTCTACCAGCCGCGCCTGGTTATAATCGACCCGGCTTTGCTCAAAACACTGCCTGAACTAGAATTCTCAAACGGAATGGCTGAAGTAATCAAAATTGCCTTGATACAGAGCCCCCGTCTTATCGGATTCCTGAGAAAATGCCGTGCGCAGATATTATCGCGGGAATTTGTTGCCTTGGCAGAGATGATTACACAGGCGGTTAATCTAAAAGCCCGAATAGTCCGGAAAGACGAGAAGGAAAAGAATATCAGGATGATCCTTAATTACGGCCATACCATCGGCCATGCGATTGAAAGGCATGGCGGGTACCGGCACGGGGAGGCGGTGGCTTTGGGAATGATATACGCCGGGCGTATCGCATCCCGGATGAAATTGGCTTCACCTTGGGTTATCCGGGAACAGCATAATTTATTGAAACTTTACGAATTGCCTGTTAGATTAAAAAAGAACTTGAAAACGGATGATATAATAAAAAATCTTAGGTTTGATAAAAAAATGCTTTTGGGGAAAACAAGGCTTATCCTTCTGGAACGTCTCGGGAAAGCGGTCGTTGCGGACGGGATAAAAGAGAGCGTTATAAAATCATCTATAATGGAGGGGTAAAATGAAATCTTCCGTGATTGTTTTAATTATTGTCATCGGCCTGGTTATAATGGGCTTTTATGATTATGGCATAGGGGAAGATAAAGGCGAAGCAAAGCGGAGTCCCGACGACCGTCGGGGAAAGGAAACTGAAATGAAAGAAATCAAGCTGCCTGCCCCGGCGAAAAAGGGGAAGATATCCCTGGAAGAAACATTGTCTCTGCGCCGTTCGGTGCGGGCTTTTAAGGATGACGCCCTGACCGAGGCGCAAATCAGCCAGCTTTTATGGGCGGCTGACGGTCTGAATGCCGCCCTTGAAACAAGGGCAAACCGGACCGCGCCGTCTGCCGGCGCTATTTATCCGATGGAGCTATACTCCATGACCAAAGACGGGATATATAAATATAACCCGGTTTCGCATTCTTTAAAACTTATCGAAGCGGGCGATAACCGCGGCGAGCTGGCTAAGGCGTGTTTGGGGCAGGGTTGCGTAAAGAGCGCCCCTTTAAGCATTATCATAATCGGAGATTATCAGAAATGCGCCGGAAAATACAAAGACCGGTCCAAGAGGTATGTTGATATCGAAGCCGGCCATATTGCGCAAAATATCCATCTCCAGGCGGTCGCCATGGAGTTGGGCTCTGTGCCGGTCGGTGCTTTTTCTGATGAGCAGGTGAAAGCGCTCCTTAAACTGCCGGATAACGAAGATCCTGTTTATATTATCCCTGTAGGCCGTCCTAAACAATAAATCAATATAATGAATGAATTAGAGTCGTTGCTTACTTTAACCGGCGCACACGGAATCGGTTCGGTGCGTTACGAGAAACTTCTGCGCCATTTCGGAAGTATCGATAATATCCTGAAAGCGAGTCCGGAGAAATTAAGGCGCATTCCGGGAATCGGTGAGGAGCTCTCGCGTGAAATAACGCTCTCGGCGCAGGAAAAAAGAGGCGCCAAAGAGCTAGGTCAGGCGCAAAAAGCAGGCGTAAAAATAATAACATACCTGGACGATCAATATCCTCAAAACCTGCGGACGGTTTACGATTACCCTTTGATATTGTACGTAAAAGGCGAACTGAAAGAATCCGATATTATTGCGGTTGCGGTAGTCGGTTCGCGCCGTGCGTCTCTTTACGGCCGGCGCCAGGCAGAGCAATTGTCTTACGACCTAGCGATTCGCGGGGTTTGCGTGGTCAGCGGACTGGCGCGCGGGATAGATACCCATGCCCATATGGGTGCGGTCAGGGCAAAAGGCCGGACGTTAGCCGTTTTAGGAAGCGGGGTAAATAATATCTATCCGGCGGAAAACAAAAAGCTTGCTGAAAAGATAGCGGAAAACGGGGCGGTCGTTTCGGAATTGCCTCTGGATGCCCCGCCGGACAGCCGTAATTTTCCGGTTCGCAACCGAATTATCAGCGGGTTGTCACTCGGCGTTTTTGTTGTCGAAGCTCCTCTTAAAAGCGGCGCGCTTATCACGGTTGATATGGCTTTGGATCAGGGCAGGGAAGTCTTTGCCTTACCCGGAAAGGTCGATAGTCCAGTCAGCCAGGGATGCCATAAGTTAATCAAACAGGGCGCCAAGCTGGTTGAAAATGTGGACGATATAACAGAAGAACTGGGGTTATTTGTATCTGAAATAAAAGCAAGCGCAGAAATTACAAAGAGAAAATCATCCGTATTGAATTACCGGGAAGAATCGATTGTGAGCCTGCTTTCCAAAGACGAGCCTAAACATATTGACGAAATATCGCAAGGCACAAAACTGTCTCCGGCGCTTGTTTCGGCTACTTTGCTTGAGTTGGAACTAAAAAGGTGCGTAAAACAGATGCCGGGTAAAAACTATATAAGGGTATAAATTTCTCTTGTAATTTTATGAATAAATGGGTATTATATCTTTGCCTGTTTAGAGGCAGTAAAAATATGTGTCTAAAAACAACACTTAAAACCGTGACCTTTCTTATGGCTTTTCTTATCTTGCTGTCGCTCGCGACACCGCCTTTGCTGATTGCTAAAGACAAGGATAAATCAGAGAAAAAGACCAAGGATAATCCTAATGAGCAAGGCAAAGGCGATGATAAGGATAAGCATGATGACAATAGATACAAGGATAAGGACAAAGATAAGGGGAAGGATGAGGATAAGGATAAGCCTTCCACCCCTTCGCCCAAGGCCCAGAAGGAAAAGAAGGGGACTCTGAAAAGCTTTGTCAAGCCATATACCGAAAAAGACAAGCCGAAATCGGATGATAAAGGGCGTCATGACCGCCACGGCGAAAATTCTTCTGTCGGATATTACAGTTATGAAGACGACGATGATGATGCTGATTATGATTGGGGTGAGTTTTTCTGGGATATCTGGTGGGAATTGTTTTTCGGGGACCATGGATTTCGGTACAGGTCGTATCCATACGGGGAATCTGCCCATCAGGGCATTTATATCTCCAGCGATTCTTTTATTTCAGAAAGTTATAACGGATTTGCCCTCCAGCTCAGATCGTTCTATCAGAAAGTGGAAAGCGATTTATGGGGCTACGGTGTTTACGGAAAGCTACTCATGCCTTCCGGTTTCAGCGGGGATATGTATTATAACCGTTACCGAGAGGAAATGGAAGGCTCAACCGATACCATGAACTTTTTTACCATGCACTTTAACTTCGCCGGTTTAGCCAGCGATACCAATACGGTTTTCGAGCTTGGGCTAGGCGGAGCGTTTTTAACCGATGTCGATGGGGCGGCTCACGGCAGCTTGTCGATTCAGGGAAGAGTGTCTTATTTCCCGCGCGAACCATGGAGCCTGCAGGTATCTCTTGGTTACAGTTCGCCTGCCGATCATTCGCTTCTTAATTTAGATACCACAGCCGGCTGGCATAAGAACAATTGGGAAATATTTGTCGGATACCATTCGCTGATAAATTCAGGAGGCGATAATCTGGACGGGCCGGTCATAGGCATTGCCCTATGGTTTTAGCGGAATATGTTTAAAGGCATAAAAACATTCTTTAGCCGGGTTATAAATCCGCGGATGTACTATTACCGCGGCGTCATTTCTTCCAGGCAGGGCAAGTTCGATAAGGCAACCTCGTATTTTCACCGTGTTATAAAAATGAAACCGCTTTATGCCGAAGCCTATCTGGGGCTTGGGCTTATATATAAAATTCAGGGCGATTACAAGCTGGCCATAAAACAATTCAATAAGGTCATCAAGATGAGGCCGGATAATATCGCCGCGTATTATAACCGGGGACGTTCTTATTACCATAAAGGCGATTATGACATGGCCATCCAGGATTATGCTTTTGCCATTGCCCTGAACCCGAAAAATCCCTTGTCGCTTTATCGCCGCGGCAGGACTTATTACCGCCTGGGAAAATATGAACAGGCAATAGATGATTTTTCAAAAGCGCTTAAGCTGGATTCAAAAGACCCGACGATATTTTATAACCGCGGCCGGTCTTATTACCACGCGGAAAATTACGAAAACGCCATGCGTGATTTTGATAAGGCAATCGAACTCAACCAGAATTTCTCCGAGGCCCTTTACCGGCGCGGAACAGTCCATATGGAACAGGAAAATTACGAAGACGCGATTGACGATTTTACCAGGGCGGTCGAGGTGAAACCAAATTACACCAAAGCCTATTTTAACCGCGGGCTTGCCTATGCCCAGACAGGCGAATTGGATATGGCTTACGGCAATTTTACCAAGGCGATCAGCATTGCCTCAAATTATGCCGAGGCTTATTTCCAGCGGGGTATGGTCTTGCAGGAAAAAGGGATGAGCGAAGAGGGCAAAGAGGATTTTAAGAAAGCGCTTAAATTCAATCCCGAACATGTGGGCGCAATGCAGATGCTTGCGGGTAAACCAGAAGATATTGAGAAATTGAAGCCGGAAGTGCCTGATAATCGCAAGGTCTGAAGACGCCGGAATAAACTTCCAATGCAGCAACTACTTGTTTCCGCACAATATATTAAAGGCGTCGGTCCGGAACGATTTAAGCTCCTTAATAAATTAGGCATCCAAACCATCCGCGATTTAATGTACCATTTCCCGCGCCGCTACCTTGACCGATCCCGGATAAAAACCATCGGCGAGGTACTGGAAGAAGGGCGTAAATCATCTCCCGGTATCTTGCCTGAGCAAACCATCCAGGGAAAAATATTGGAATCTGTCCTTAAGCGGACCAGGCGTTGGGTATCGATATTCCAGATAGCCGTAGGCGATGATACCGGCATCGTTTACGCCACTTGGTTTAACCAGCCATTCCTTAAGGAATACTTTAATAAAGGCGATGAAGTTATACTTTCCGGGAAACTAAAATTTTACAAACAGCCATTCCTTGAATCGCCGGAATACGAAATAATAAAAGGCGAGGAATACGAGCCCTTGCACGCCGGCAGGATTATTCCCTGCTATCCATTGACCGCCGGCTTAAACCAGAAATACCTGCGGCGGATAATCAAGGGCGCGGTGGAAAAATACAGCTCAGAGCTTGAAGATACGCTTAAATTGATACCGGATAAACCAGCAAATCTTTTGCCCGTGCCGGAGGCGGTTCGCCGGATACATATTCCGGATTCGGAAGATGATATTAATAATGCCCGCACAAGCCTGGTCTGGGAAGAATTATTCATGGTTCAGATGTCTCTTGCCGAGCGTTACAGGACAATAAAGAAAAACACAGTCAAACATACCTTAACTATTTCGGATAATCTGGAACAACGCATACGGCAGCGGATTCCTTTTGCGCTTACCGCCGCGCAGGAAAAGGTAATCGGTGAGATGAAAAATGATCTTATCGGGAAATATCCGATGAACCGCCTGCTTCAGGGCGATGTCGGCTCAGGCAAAACCATCGTGGCGGTTTACGCCATCCTTGCCGCAATCGGCAACCATACGCAGGCGGCTTTGATGGCGCCGACGGAAATACTTGCCGAGCAGCATTACCAGACGATTTACCGCCTCCTGGAAAATTCCAAGGTGCGCATTTCCCTGATGGTTAGCGGAATCCCGCGTAAAGAACGCCAGGAGCAAATTGAACTGATTAAAAAAGGCGGGATAGATCTGGTTATCGGCACGCATGCCCTTATCCAAAAAGCGGTTGTATTCAATAAGCTTTCTTTGTTAATCATAGATGAACAGCATAAATTCGGGGTAGAGCAACGCGAGACATTGAAATCAAAGGGCGAAAACCCGCACACCCTGATAATGACCGCCACTCCCATTCCGCAAACCCTGACCCTGACCCTTTTCGGCGACCTTGATTTATCCGTCATAGACGAAATGCCCCCGGGCAGGAAGCCGGTAAAAACTATCCTTCGCCCTTCGGCCAAAATGCCCGAAGCGCTTGAATTCATCCGGCAGAAAATACACGAAGGCCGGCAGGTTTATTTCGTCTATCCTTTGATAGATGAATCCCGCCAAAGCGGGAAAAAGAGCGAAGAGGAAAAAGCCAGCCGGGCGATGCTGCGCTCCGCCACTCAGATGGCGAAATATCTTAAGGCAAAAGTATTTCCCGAATATAATATACAGCTCCTCCACGGCGGGATGAAACAGAAAAAGAAGGATGAAATAATGCAGGGTTTCCGCCAGGGCAAAACCAATATTCTTGTTTCCACCGTGGTGATAGAAGTGGGGATTGACGTTCCCAATGCCTCGGTAATGGTCATTGACCACGCCGAGCGTTACGGCCTGGCGCAGCTGCACCAGTTAAGGGGGCGAATCGGGCGGGGAGAACACAACTCATATTGCCTTTTATTCGGAGATTTCAAGACGCCGGACGCTGAAAAGCGCCTGAAGATAATGGAAGAGACCAACGACGGATTCAGGATTGCCGAAGAGGATTTAAGGATACGCGGTCCGGGAGAGTTTCTTGGGACAAAGCAAAGCGGATTTCCGGAACTGAAGATTGCCGATTTATCAAAAGATTTGGAGATTCTGAAAGCCGTGCGTAAGCATGCCTTCAAAATACGAAGCTGATTGTTTAATGCTTTCCCGCGCCTGCCGCGGTTTTGCCCATTTCGCTTAACACTTTACGGGCCATTTTCTTGCGCCGTTCGCTTAGTTCCGCGGTTTCTTCCTCGTATTTCAGGGCTCCGGTCGAGCAGACCTTGACGCATTTTGGGTCGCCGTCGCACAGGTCGCATTTGACCACTTCGTTATCCAGAACGGTAATCGCGCAATGAGGGCATATCGTCGCGCAGAATCGGCACTTGATGCATTTATCCTTGTTGTATTTGATGACTTCCCCAGAGGCGGTTGATTCTTTGTAATAGGCGTTTTGGGGGCAGAACTTCAGGCACAGGGCGTCATCACACTGCATGCAGATAACCGGATATTCAAACCGCTCGAACTCGTCCCGGACCACGCTTACCGCCGCTTTTTTGGGATTGCATTCACCGAACTTGCCGAGTGAACAGGCAAGCGAACATTCGCGGCAACCGCTGCATAATTCAGGATAGACGTATAAGTATTTCATGGATGTATCCTTTCTTGAATGCAGAATGCGGAATTCGGATTGCGGAATGGGGTAGAATTCCGACTCTCGTTAGGATTAAATTTAGAGTTTTTATTTAACTTAGCAGTTTTTATAGATGCGACAGTAATTGCGAGAATTTCCCCATATTCTTTCTGAAGGTGTTCCACGTTTTCTTGTTTAATTAGATTAGCCTCGACGAATAATTCCATCCAATATAATGTTTCATCCGCTTCTTCCTCGACAATTCCCATTTTGGCGATAAAGTCAGCGCGTGATTTAGCCCTGCAAGCCGCCCGGTAATTAGCGCCAACGGAAGTTGCCGAACGGATAAGTTGTCCGATTAAAACATTGGCTGCTCTGTTTTTAGGCAGTTCTTCTGTTAAGGCAATTACTTTAACGGCTAATCGCTTTGTTCTTTCCTTTAAATCTTGTCCTTTTTTTATTCCCATTTTATATATTCCGCATTTAGCAACTGCTATTCCTCATTCCGCACCCAGCATTCTGTATTACTCATTTGTCATTCCACATGCTGTTCTCTCATTATTCCGAATTCCGCATTCGCCACTCCGCATTACTTGATGGCTTCCAGTTCTTTTACCCTCTCCGCCTTCAGCATTCCTGCTTCAGTCCAATCGTGCAGTTTATAATATCTGTCCAATGCTAAGGCGAATTCTTTCCTGTCAACATGATGTCCCTTGGCCATTTTCAAAGGCATCGGGTCGTCAAAATAACGCTTGGGCAGGGTGTCATCCGCTTTGGTCATGCCCTGCTTGAGGTTGAACATCCTTTCAGTATCAATCACCCGCCTGCCGGCAGCTTCCAATTCCTTTTCCGTGATTTCCCATCCGGTGGTCGCGTAAATTAAATCCTTAAAGTGGGAATATCCTAAAAATTTAGGGCTGTTGAATCCGTGGCAGATAAACTTGCAAACGCCAAGGCAATCGACCGTGGCGAATATATGTTCGGAGAAATAGACGGCCTTTTCTTTTTCATCAAGCGTAGTCGGATCCTGTATTTTTATGCCGTAGATCCTTTCCCTTACTTCAGGCGGCAGTTTCTGGAATATTTCCAGGGTCGGGCGGCTCCTTAAGTGGTCGGCTCCGCGCGAAGAGGTGGCGATTCCCAAAGCAAACGCCTTAAGATACCTGACATCGTGCGGGTCGCTCTGAGGCAGCCCTTTTACCGCAATCAGGTAATCCTTTGTCTTTTCGCCCAGCTGCTTGACCGCCTGGGTGCTTTCCGCCAGAATATTGCCGAATCCCTCCCGGCGCGATATCATATGCAGGAGTTTTTTGGAAAGCTCGAGGTCCCCGAATTTGAGTTCCAGGCCGCCGGTGGTTTTCTTGTCAATCAATCCTTTTTCGTATAATTCATAAGCCCAGGCAAGAATCGTTCCGGCTGAAGAGATGTCCAGCCCGAGTTCGTTGCAGATGTTATTGAGTTCGATAACCTGGTCCGGTTCTTCTATACAGATATTTGCCCCGATTACGCCCAGTGCGGTGTATTCCGGCCCCTCGCCGCCGAGCGTGTTCCTGTGGCGGCAGTGCATCATGCAGGAAGAGCAGGAGACCATTTTCTCCACGAACTTTTCCACTTCTTCCGCGTTCAGTTTCTCCGTCCAGGCGTTAAGCTGGCTGTTCTTGGTGCGGATAGCGCCGATGGTGTTGCTGACTTCATACAGGAGCGGAGTTCCAAGCTTGCCGAGAATCGGCGTTATCTTGGAGGCGAAAAGGTAATCCTTTATTTCCTCGACCAGTTTCTGCAATTTATCCGGATATTTTATCTTAATTCCGCCCGTTCCCTGGGCGACTACGGCTTTTAAATTCTTGGAGCCCATCACGGCGCCCATTCCGCATCTCCCCGCGGCGTTCTTTATCCCTGTCCTGACACAGGCGAAACGGACCAGTTTCTCCCCGGCCACTCCGCAGAGAACCAGTTCGCACGGACCCAAGTCGTTCTTTATATCTTTCTGGGCCTCGGTCGTGTCTTTGCCCCAGTATTTCTTGGAGTCGCAGATTTCTATCTTGCCGTCTTTGACCAGGAGATACGACGGCTTCTTGGCCTTGCCGGTGATAATCAGCCGGTCGAATCCGGCATAGCGCAGTTCCGGCCCGAAGAATCCGCCGCAGTTGGCATCTCCGAAGATTCCGGTTTCCGGAGACTTTGCCGAAACGCTGAAACGGCTGGAGGAAGGCGTCAGGGTGCCGGTCAGGAACCCCGCCCCGAAAATCAGGACGTTATCCGGCGATAAGGCATCAACATCCCTTTTCAATAGTTTATTCAGATAATAGATGTTTAAGCCTCTCCCGCCCAGATACTTCCTGCGGAGCGAATCCGGTATAGTCTCGATTTTTATCTTTCCGGTGGTTAAGTCGATAATCCCAAGTTTTTTGTTTAGCATAATTTATCCTTATTAATTAATAATCAATGATTGTATCATAAATCGCGTGATTTTACAATTATTTTGGTATGGGGACTGATAAAACCAGCCACCAAGGCACTAAGGCACGAAGTTGAGAAACCAAAAATATAATTTTTAGTGTCTTGGTGTCTTAGTGGCATGATTAGGATTTTTTATTTAACGTACTGCAACCTTGGATTATCTTTGAGGAGTTGGTGTTTAATATCCGAAACATCGGCGCGCTTTATGATATTGGTCCAGATGATGCCGGAATGCCTAAAGGGGCCGATGCACTGGAAGCCGATGATACGGTTATTGCGCAGGATGAGTTTCCTCGTGCTCTGGCTGTTTTGGTACTTAATTTCTTCCAGCCCGTGTACTCCTTCTGCCTTGGCTTCCGCGCTTGTTTGTCCCATTCCGGTAATGGATAAGCCATCCAGGTTAAGCGAGTTTATGCTTACGTTCCCTTCATAGGCGGCCGTTGTATTAAGCATATTCAGGGCGGCGACTCTGCCCTGTTCGACGGCATTGGGCCAGATGGCGCTCAATGATGGCTTTCCTGAGATAAAATCATGCGACTCGGCGACATCGCCCGTCGCGTAAACGCCGTCAATATTGGTTTGCATGTGTTCATCCACGACTATTCCGCGGTTGGTTTTTATATTGCTCCCTTCAAGGAGGTTGAGATTAGGCCTGACCCCGATACTTACAATGACTAAATCACATGGTATTGAGCACCGCGCCCTTTCCACTTCGTTCCTCCCGACGTCACGTCGGGGGACTAATCGGGCGTCCCTGCCGTCAGGCATGGGAGACTTCAAACTTACTCCGCTGACTGATTTTGTTCCGTTTATGCTGACGACTTCTTCTTTAAGTTTTACTTCTATCTCTTTCCCCTTTAAAGCTTCATCCACGGGAGCGGTCATATCTTCATCAAGGATTCTTGCCAGGACGCGTGGGAGCATTTCTACGATAATTACCTTGAGTCCTTGGGCGGAGAGGCTCTCTGCGGCTTCGATTCCGGTAAAGCCCGCCCCGATGATTATCGCTCGCTTGGCTTTACGCTTTTTGATATAAGCAAGTATCTTTTGGCTGCCGGCAAGGTCGGATAGCGAAAAGACGCCAGCCTTAGATATTCCCTCAATGCGGGGAATTATCGGGACAGAGCCTGTGGCGATAAGAAGTTTATCGTATTTGATGGACTTACCGTTTTTTAAGGCTAATATTTTATCTTTGGGGCGTATGCTTTTTACCGGACTCCCCTGAAGCAGGGTAACCTTATTTTTCTTAAAGTAATTCTTGCCCACGCGCGGAAGATGTTTATGGGGAAGCTCGCCTTCAAGGAGTGAAGGCAGGGCGCACAGGGAATATGGAAGGCACTTTTCGGACGAGATAACGGTGATAGGGCTGTCTTTATCAAACTTGCGAATGGTTTCCAGTGCGCTAAGTCCGGCCCCGCCTGCGCCTATAATAACTATTTTCATATGGGATAATTTATTACAGTTTAATGAGCTTTGCGTCAATAAAAACAAGGGCAATAAATACCTTTTATTAATCGGGAGTTGTTGCCGGATAGATTATGCCGGGATTATTCATTATTCATAAAAGGATATCTAAAATCCCTGGCTGGCACTAAGGTCTCTTTTATCGTCCGGGGGCTGGTCCAGCGGGTCAGGTTTAACGCCCCGCCGGCTTTGTCATTGGTGCCCGATCCGCGCGCCCCGCCGAAAGGCTGCAATCCGACCATTGCCCCGGTCGGCTTGTCATTGTAATAAAAGTTACCCGCCGCGTAACGCAATATCTGGCAGGCCTTGACCAGAGCGTATCTATCATAAGAAAATACCGCGCCGGTTAAGGCATAGGGCGAAGTTTGGTCACAAACTTTCAGAGTCTTTTCAAAGTCCTTGTCGTTATAGACGAAAACGCTCATTACCGGGCCGAAGATTTCTTCCCGCATGGTTACGAAATTGGGGTCGGTCACCTCGATAACGGTCGGTTGGATAAAGTAACCCTTGGACTTATCGCCCGTTCCGCCGGCCAGGATTTTCGCCTCGCGTGAAGCCTTGGCTTTCTTGATATAGCCCATGATATTGTCAAAGGAAGGTTCGTCTATGACCGCGTTCATGAAATTGGACATATCTTCCACGCCGCCGACTTTTATTTCTTCAATCATTTCCAGGAGGTGCTGTTTCGTTTTATTCCACAGGGATTTCGGTATGTAAGCGCGCGAGGCAGCCGAGCATTTCTGCCCCTGGTATTCAAAACTGCCGCGGACCATTGCCGTGGCAACTTCCACCGGGTCGGCTGAATTATGGACGAAGATGAAATCCTTTCCGCCGGTTTCCCCGACGATTCTTGGG
>JAGVQN010000088.1 GCA_020051675.1 Candidatus Brocadiia bacterium | reverse complement strand
GAACTTTTCCACTTCTATAAACACCATTAATTTATTATTAGGGCCTTCGTTATAAAGCTGTATCTGCGAATGCTGGTCCGTCACGCCCAATGCGTTAATCGGAGTCGGGCCGGTAAAGACTTCTTTGCCCTGCAAATCTGTTTTCTTCCCCAGGCTTTCCGCCCAAAGCTGCCTGAACCAGTCCGCAATATCCTTCAGGGCATACGCATAAGGCATCATGATCAGCATGTTCTTGCCTTTTTTGGTGTCCATCAGCCAGTTGACCAGCGCGGTCAGATATGCCTGGTTGCCCTGCGGAGATGTTTTACGGCAGGTTTCTGCCATATTGCGCGCGCCTTTCAGGAGCTTGGAAATATTAATCCCGACAAAGGCCGCCGGCACCAGGCCGACCGCGGAAAGAACGGAATACCTGCCTTCCACCCCCTGCGGCACTTCAAACGAGATTATATTTTCTTCAGTGGCGAATTTCCTTAAGACGCCTTTATCCTTGTCCGTGGTGATAATAAGGTGTTCACGGTATTTCTTGCCGAACGCCTTCTTTAAAATAGCAAGGGCTAAAAGGAATCCGGCGGTTGTTTCCGGGGTTTTGCCGGATTTGCTTATTACGTTGAACAGGGTCTTTTTAAGGTCAAGCAGTTTAAGCAATGCGTTTGTCTCGTCGGGGTCGACGTTATCAAGTATGAATAGGCGCGGTTTGCCTTTTCTTTCTTTGGAAGAGAGCAGGTTATAAAACGGAGGGCAGAGCGCCGTCTGTAACGCCCGTGCGCCTAATGCCGAACCGCCTATTCCCAAAACCACGAGGTTCTCGAATTTTCCCGAATATTTACGGGCGAGTTTTTCTATTTCCGAAACACTCTGGTTGGGCAGGTCGAGGAACCTGAGCTTCCCGTTTTTCTGCTCTATCTCGTTATCACGGATGATATGCTGGTGGCCATTGATATAACTATTAAGCTCGTTATCGCTTAAGCCGTTATTAGGCCCGACGATATTGGATTTGATGTTCTTAAAATCTATTTGCATCATGTAAATTCACCGTCCTTTCGGTATTTGGTTTTGACTGATAACTATAATAAAACCAAATTGCCAGCCCGTTATCAACTAAAAGCAGGAAAATAAAACAGAGAATACATTTTGACAGAGACTTGAAAGAGACTGGGACGAGACTAAAGACACGACTGTTTTTTTCTGTCTATTAAAAGTCTCGGCGCGCAGCCTCCCTTTAGGGGTAAGAGTCCCTGTTTGTAGATTACTCTGATTCTCTGATATTCTGGTAATCTGATTTCTTCTTTGTCGGCCGCTTGCTGTAAATATTCACTATCCGGTCTATCCTAAACTGCCGCATCTCCGTGGATTGGTGGCAGTAAGCGACCAGATACGGCCTGCCTTTAAATATAAAGAGAGTAAAGGGGCTGAGCCACCTGCGGGAAAGGTCGCCGTTGTTGTTTTTGTATTCTATCTCGACATCGAGATTGCCCTTGGCGGCTTCTTGCAAGATACTTTGTTCCGGTAAAAGCTCCACATCGCCGAAGATATAATCCCCAAAGCTGATAAGCTGCCCGATATGCTGGGCAATTCCTTCCGGCGTTATGTCAGGCGGCATCTGCTTCAGGCAGGCCAGGAACAGTTTCATGACGACCAGCGAATCCGCCATCGCCCGGTGCGCGGTCGGTTCCTTGATTTGCAGATACTCGGCAAGGGTCGTCAGTTTATGGTTAGCAACCCCTTTGATATAGCTCCGGGAAAGTTCGCAGGAATCTATCAGGATATTCTTGGGGGTTTTCATCTTGTGCTGGCAGACCACCGCGGAGACGAATCCGATATCAAACGTGATATTATGGGCAATCAGGGGCGTATTCCCGATGAATTTGAGGAATTTTTCCACCGCGTCGCGTTCCGCCGGCGCGTTGGCGACCATCTCATCGCTTATTCCATGGACATTAGCGGTAAGCTCGGGAGGGATGGGCATCCCGGGGTTGACAAAAGTTTCAAGTTTACCCAATATCTTGTTGTCACTAAATCTCACCGCGCCGATTTCGATAATCCGGTCCCTTATCGGGTATAAACCGGTCGTCTCAAGGTCAAAGGATATATATTCCATAGCCGCTATTTTAAAATAATATGGTGTCTAGGGCAATAAAAACCCATGAACTATTAAGCTATTGAACTAATGAACAATTGAACTGGCGGGATGAACTTTTACTTTTCCGTGGCGTTGATATCGATATAGGAAGAAATCTCGCCTTTGGCCTTGGCGGCGTTTTTAAGCAGTGTCTTAAGCCGTTCCTGGTTTTCCGGGTCCAGGCAGGTGAATTCCGCGCCGATTGCATAAGCAGTCATTCCGGGAAACTCTTTTATTCGGATAATTTTGCCCTGCGCTTTGATAGGGGCGTCCTTTAACAGTTTGCCGGTAATTTCCAAAGAGAGCTCCTGCTCCAGCTTGAATTTCTCCCGGCTGATGAAGTGTATCCCGCCTTTAGAGATATCCAGCACCATGTGCTTTTTGGGGGCCGCGTTAAAGAGCCCCAGGACATGCTTTTCTTCCGAGCGGACGGCAAGCCCGTCAATGCTATAGCGCTTAAAATTCCTGTGTTCATTCTGTTCTGACGGCGTATCTGGCATAATTAAAGTATAGCATAGGGCTTTGGGCAAGTCAATAATATGGATTATTTAACAGCGACCCCGCTATAGCTGGGAAGTCCCCGCCCCATTCTGCGTATGGGACTCCCAACCCCCATACGGGGACTCCCGATTATTCGGGGTGCCCCTGCTCTGTTGAATAATTTTTATAAGTTTCCTCTTTCGGTTTATTAGCTGTTTTACCTCTACGCTAT
>JAGVQN010000040.1 GCA_020051675.1 Candidatus Brocadiia bacterium | reverse complement strand
GGTGTTTCGGTTGAAAAGCATAAGTTTATCAAGGGGCTCAAAACCCAGAACCTGCGGGACCATATGAGCGAAGCGGAGCTTATTTTCACCGCCCTGGCGGAACTTTCCACCCGCCAGATTGCCGAGAGTGTTTACGCCGCCGGAATGGCTGAAAATGCCGAAGCGGGCAAAAAAGGCGGAAAAATAGCCAAAAAAGCCCGCCTGGAACTGGAGCAGAAAACTGGCCGAAGCGTGGTCACCAAGGAAAATTATCTGCCTCCGGGAAGACAGAGAAATAAACTGACGAACGGGGAAAAGGCTGATGATGACCAATAAAGTTGACGGCAGGGAGAGGATTTGACAGAACCGAATGCTTTACTATGCTACTAATAACCGGATGGAGAGGTAATTTCCCGAAAACTCCGTCCGGAAATGCAGTTAAATAAAAGGCTGCAAGGGGCGGTGGGTGTCACCGGACTGATGCGGCGATACTTAAGGAAACCGGTTCGGAAGGGTTTAACATCATAGCCAACAACCAGCGATGCGCCGGCCAGCTGGTGCCGCACCTGCATTTCCATATTGTGCCGCGCAAAACCGGCGACCCGATACACTTCAACTGGAACCCCCGGCCCATTGACAAAGACGAAATTACCCGCCTATCCGACGCCATCCGCAAACACCTTTAAGGTTAACTAATTCCGGAATTCGCGTGAAAATATCTGGGAAAATCGGATATTTTACTTGACATAATCCGATGTTTATGTATAGTGCCAGCAGTTCTGATTCCTGTAAGATGTTACTTCTTTAGATATTTGCTCCAATTGGAAATCAGAAACGGTTCTCGCCTTAATTATAACGTAGTGCCGCATACGAAAGGAGCTTAGTATGTCATTTCTTCACCTGCGCTTTAGATATTCCCTGATTACTCTGGTGGCTTTGGCCGTTATCGCAATCCCGCTGGCTTCCGTCTCGCAGACGCCGGCAAATACTCCGGTCAATCTCTCCGATAAAACCGCCGCCTTATTGCCTGTCGGCTTTGCCAATAGCGGCATAGAGGATTTCGCTTTAGCTGATATAGACGGCAACGGCTATCCGGATATAATTTATATTTCTACTCCCCTCGGTAATCCATCCGGCATAAAGACACTGCTTAACTCCGGCGGCACATTTGCCCCGGCTCCGGGATACTCGGTTGATAATATTATCGGTTCTCCGGTTGCCTTTGCGGTGGGCGATATTAATCAGGACAGCCATCCGGACATCCTTTTAGCGGTTGGCGATACATTCAGATTGCTTCTCAACGACCCGATACAAAAGGTATTTGTAGAAAATAATGCCTTCCCCATTATTGCCGCGCTTAACGCCCTGAATATTACCCCGCGCCTGATTGAACTGGCCGATGCCAATCACGACAGCTATCTGGACGTCTGGATTTCCGGGGCGGTAAATGATGCTACCGCCAATATCCTGCTGGCATATAATATGAACCAGTCTGGTTATGTTGCTTATCAATTGCCTGCCGAACTTCAGGATGCCGTTGTTACCGATATAAAATTCGCCGACCTGAATTATGATAACCTGCCGGAGGCAGTCATAGCCGCGCCGGAAAACCTGTCTATATATAATGTAAGCAGTGATTCCCTGGTCAGGAATGATGCGATTCCCGCAGAGGCAAGGCCGTTATTCATCAGCGCATCGGATATAGACAGCGACGGCGATATAGATATTGTTGGGGCAACCCTGGGCAAGCTGGAGATTATTTATAATAACGGCATAAGCGGATTTACAGCCGGTATAAAACCTATATGGAACAACGCCGGCGAAGGCGGCGTAAATAACTCCGGCGGCAGGATACTTAGCGCAGACATAAACCTGGATGCAATGCCGGATTTGGTCCTGATAACCGATGGCAGGCTCCAGATATTACAGCAGGTAACCACGCCCACCGGCGAGCACGGTAGTGACCCGACTATGCCGCCGGTTTATGTCCGGACATTTATTGAGCCGGATAAGACCGTCCACACCGGCGATGTCATTGAAGTGCCGGTGGCTATCTACTGGCCGGTGGAGACCGAGCCGTGGATACAGTATTTTATTCAGGGTGCTATCGCCTATGCCTACGACCCGGCTTTCTTAGAGCCCAGCGTCACGCCGGTCGTGCCCGGCACCTGGAGCCCGTCAGTATCAGGCAACAGCACCAGCGGCAATCTGGTCCTGACACACTGGATGTTCGGCTCGTTTACCCCACCGTATTTAGGCAACACCCTGAACCGTCCGGGCGCAATTGCTTACACCGTTAAGTTTACAGCCATCGCCGAGGGCACGGTTAACATCATACCCGCAATGTGGGGCAGGGATGGTTTCCTGTCTTACAAGGTGCACGATATGCGCCTCCTGCCGGTCCAGTTCTTTAGTCTGGCGCAGGGCGACCAGTATGATAGAAGCGACCCATCCGCCAACAACGCCGAGGCGGTGATACAAGGGTCTATTCAGGCAACCACAGGCAAGCCATTTGATATCTGGGTGGGCGGGTCAACCAAGACCTACGTCTTTCCAACAAGCTGGTCACTGACTGAAAATACTAATCAGCTCTACGGAGAAGCCTCTTGGCAAAGCAATAACTACCATAATAAATACACGATTACCCAGAACACCTCCGGCACATATACTTATACATTTAGTTTCGCCGCACCCGGCCAGACCGCGGTTCCTGCCTCAATAACCGTGGATATCAAAACCGATTTGGAACGAATCATTGCGCAACTTACCTCAATGATAAACGACAACCTGGATATTCCCCAAGACATCAAGAATAATTACCTTACCCCGGCGCTTGATGCCTGCAACACAATGAATACAACGACAAATAACACCGTCTTTTTAAGCAATATGTCAGTGGCGATGGAGAATATTGCCTTAGCCGCTAAAGCCCTGTCCGCCTTAACCACGCCGATAAACATCTGGTATAAATTAAATAAACTCATAGATATTCGGGCTGAAAGAGTGCCGACCGGATTTGCCGTAAGACTCGGCTCTGAGTTCCTGGTGGGCGGCTCAAAGGCGACCGTGCTGTTGCTCCAGGATACCACCTTAACTGATGCCCAATGGGCTACTGTTTTGGGCACACTAACCGCTACTAATACCGTCCTAAACCACCTGATTTCTAACCGGCTGACCCAGTCATTAACCACATTAAACGAGAATGTCCTAACACCGCTGGCAGGACTAACAGGGGTAAATACTAATAGTATTCAATCAGCATATGTTACGTTCTTGGTGAGTTATTTTGGTAATTTGGAAGTACAGCTGAATAATTCTATAGATGCGGTCTCTGTGCCAAATCATCCTTTAGTATTGGCTACGCACACATTAAATCAACAAATAACGAGTTTGACTATCAGCAATAGCGATATAGTCGCGAAATGTGCCGCTTTTACGTGGAGTCATGATATACTTAACTTTGCTTTCTGCAGGGCAGTGCTTAAAAAACAGACAAATGGGTTGGCGATAAGGGCCTCCGTTGAAAAAGAGATATATTCTGACTGCGACGGGAGTAAAATCAAGCTGATAGCCCAGGACCCGCTTGGCGGAGAAGTAGTTGATATTGATAACTGGGGAGTCGGGTGCATGTGTATGCCATTAGTGTGTCCTTCGGCTTCTATGATTAGAATTTCTATAATAGATGAGGTTTTCTATAACTGGTCTCTTGAAGGAACCGCCAGAGGGCAAATTAAGGATAACACCAAAAGAATCGCCGAATATCTTGTCCCGGAAGGAATGGCTTTAAATGAAATTTATACCGACATCTTAACTCTTTCCATTACTGATGGAAGGGGACAGCAAAAAGATTGGTGGCTGGCTGATTACGAAATAAAGGTGACTAAACAGGCGTCTGACCATAAAGTTGAATTTGCTATTAAAACAAAAACAGAAGGGGAGGACGACCTAATAACAGAGAATAATTGTATCTGTATATTAGATGACAGCTGGAATGTGCCGGCCAATATTACAGGCAATGCCGCGATAAATATTCCAGAATATGTCGTTGTAGATTCACGATTAATCCTTTCCGCGAACGGTTGCAACGATACTGATACGGTGTATGTCCAGGGAAGCCGTTCCTGCATACCGTGGCAAAGTCCCTGCTCCTGGGATAAACCGAATGCGGATATAGTTACTTACAAATGGGAAATAGATAATACGAATGTTCAAAACCCTGGCACAGGTGAGTTTATCCCGGCAGGTGCAAATATCGGCAAAGAAGTATTGTTCAAGCCTACTGCGCCGGGCGAAATAAAGTTTAAGATAACGCCGTTAAATTATTATAAAGGGATTCAACACGACGAAACAGATAGAGCCGAAAATCAATCCACTACCGCGGTCAAAATTGAAATGGAAAAATGCCAGGCGGCATTTGAGCCAAAAGGCGGAGCTGAAGATAATACTACCACAATCAAAGTAACAGTAACGCCAGATGCGATAAAAGGCGACTTTAAATTTACGCTTTATGAAGTATCCAATGAACCTGGTTATTGTATGAATGCACCGCAGACTGTGCCGTCTTCAGGAGAGGATTCTGCCTCATGGAAAGATTTACAATTCACTGATGAAGGACAAATCAACAAGGATTTTAGGATTTCCGGCACCAATAAAGATATTGCGGAAACCAAGGCACCTGACAGTAAGGCAACTGTGACAGTTAAATGCTATGACTATGGGGCTTATGGCAAAATTAAAGCCCAGTTCATAAAAGGCAGCCTAACACTATGCGCCAAAGAACAGGGCGGCACTAAATATCACACGAACATTCCACTTGATGATAATAATAATTATATTTGGGATAACTCCCCACTCCAGAATACTGGGCCAGGCACAAATAAAAAACCGGAAGATGATAATGATAATACGCCTGCTGGTAATGGAACAGATGGCGATGGCATCACTCGCTATGAAGAATGGCGAGGGTTTATGGTGAATGGGACTTTTACCAGACTGGATACTAATAAAAAAGATGTATTTGTCAGAAATGTTGATGTAACAGATGCCGGTACAAGTGGTTTTTTCACTACGGGTGCTTTAACAACCCCGGTATATGCGATATCTAATTCCGAATGGATTAGTAGTAGCCGGGTAGTAAACTTTAATTATGGAACAGCTCACGGCGATAATCAACAGGCAATCAAGGTTGAAAATGGTGGAACAGATCCTTTACGTCCAGAAAGGCAAGGTGTATCTTTAGCTTCTGCTGAACCTTGGGTCCCTAATCGTCAGACTTACTGTAAAGTTTATGTAGCTACCATTAAAAAAGGCACCTTAATTGACAAAGTAGGTGGAATAAATGCCACTGAGACGACGATTCCCGTAACAGACACTACGGGATATCGTAATAATGGTGTGTTTAAGGTAGGTAATGAGGAAATAGCCTATACTGGGAAAACAGGTACAAGTTTCACTGGTTGTACTCGTGGAGCTAATGGGACAATTGCCACTGCTCACTCAAATGGCGGAAAAGTTTTTTACTATGTTAACGAAATAGATTTTATCAATCGGACTTTTGCACATGAGGCAGGGCATTTAGTTGGGTTAGAAGAGGGTAGCCTTTCCGACGAAAATATTATGTCAGAACCAGGGCAAAGAGGAATAACATTAGGAGATGGGTTTTGGTCAACATTCATTGGGGTTTCTTCTTCTCTAACTGGAGAATTTGTTGTTAAGGAATAAAAAAAGGAGAAAAGTATATGGATAAACAGACATCATATGTTGGGAAAATATATGGTAGTATTTGTATTGGTTGGATTATTACTATTCTGGTATCTATCGCACTGATAACAAATGTTAAAGCTGAGGAACCAATAGAGAATATTATTTTCTCAATTGAATCCATTCAAAAGGAGTTCGTTAGGGGAGAACCTATAATTATTAAAATTCATATAGAGAATAAGGGTAAGCAAGATATCAAGATAGAAGAACCATCCATCGATACTAAGATAATTAAGTTTAACTTAACTATTACTGATACTGATAAAGTGTTGCCCCCACAACTAAAATGGCAGACACCGTATACGGTAGGAAGTTCTGCCATATCGGTTGAACCTAACAAAGGATATGAAACCGAGTTTGACCTCCTTGATCCCCTTTTCCCTCTTACCATAAAAGATGGAGATTATAAGTTGGATGCCACGTACATTCCCAGTGAAGGAAAAATATTAAAATCAAATCGCATAGAATTGCATATCAAACCATTTCCAAAACAAGAGGAGGATGCTTTAAATGAGTATATAAAAATCTTGAGGGGAGATTATGAAGCTGGCATAAAGTTTGTTAAAAAATATCCGCAGAGTCTTTTTATAAATCAGGTTAGAAATGAAACGGGATTTGCACTTGCAAAACTAAAACGTTATGATGAAGCAATGGAACAGCATCAGGCAGTCATAGAATCATCTAAGGCGACTAAGTGGCAAAAAAGAGAGGCGACTTTTAGAATGGCTTTTGTATATCACGACAAAGGCGATATTAACAAAGCGATGGAATTGCTTGACCAATATAGTACTATTTATTTGACAAGTAAAACTGATGTATCTTATGCCAAAAGCATAAAAGATGGTTGGATAAAAGAAAAGAAAGATAAAGATAAGGATAAAGGCAAGGACGACAAGCCGGAGCAGAAACCGGATAAGAAGGATAAATAGGCCGCGTGTTTTGGGGACAGGTACACATTTTGCAAATAGGCTATTTTGCTGGTGTCTAAGGCATTGTTTTCTGAATATTAACAGGGATTCTAACAATGTTACCCGCATCCTGAAATCCGATTTAAGCACAACCACGATTCCGAGTCCGGCCGGAAGTTATCCAGCTTCACCGGGCGATATGACCGGCTGGGCCTATGATAATTACGCTAAATAAGCCACAGATTACACGGATAAACGCGGATTTAGATTGAATACTATGTTTAACCCAACAATAGATGGAATTAAACAATTGGCAGAGTGGTCGCGGGACAGGCACCAGATTTTAGAATAGGCTATTTTGCTGGTGTCTAAGGCGGAGTTTTCTCGCGTTCGTCCTGAGGACTCAGTGTCCGAAGGAGAAAAATCAGGGTAATTCGGGAGACACCCCCAGGCGGGAGGTCCCGCACCCATCTTGCCAGATAGGTGCGGGATTAAGAGACTGTAACAGCCTTTGGTTACTTCGTATCCAAAGTCTTAACAGTCCCTAAAAAAGGAGGTGATAGGGACACCCCGCCAGAGGCGGGCAAGCCAGCCTGAGTCAGGCGCAGTTGAGGGAGACCTGCCCTCAGTTGAGGGAAACCTGCCCTCAGTTGAGGGAGACCTGCCCGCAGTTGCGGGGAACCTGCCCGCAGTTGCGGGGAACCTGCCCGCAGTTGCGGGGAGCCTGCCCGCAGTTGCGGGGAACCTGCCCGCAGTTGCGGGGAACCTGCCCGCAGTTGCGGGGAACCTGCCCGCAGTTGCGGGGGTCGCGGGACAGGCCACTGGGTCGCGGGACAGGCACACATTTTGCAAATAGGCTATTTTGCTGGTGTCTAAGGCATTGTTTTCTGAATATTAACAGGGGTTCTAATACTGTCACCCGCATCCTGAAATCGGACTCCACCACGACCACGATTGCGGTGGGTAATGGCCCCTCGTCGCTGGGCGATATGACCGGCTGGGCCTATGATAATTACACTAAATAAGCCACACATTCGTTGTACTCAGTGCAAGCAGATTACACAGATAAACGCGGATTTAGATTGAATACTATGTTTAACCCAACAATAGATGGAATTAAACAATTGGCAGAGAAATATCCTAAGCGCATTAAAGAACTGGAATGGATATTTGACAAGCCAACCAATATTTATATTGATTTTGCCAATGTTATTCGCTGGCAGGGGAAGGTTATGTCCTATACTTCCTGTAAAAATGATAGCAAAAGTGTATCGCTCCAAAGGGGGATATGTGTATAATACCCCCTGTGTTTAACTAAAGAAAGG
>JAGVQN010000105.1 GCA_020051675.1 Candidatus Brocadiia bacterium | reverse complement strand
GGTAAATTCATATAGATTGTCGCTGTCTGTTTTGATAAGGTAAATCCAATGGTTGCCGGTTTGGTCGATATCCGTATAAAAACTGGGTTCTTTTACGCTGATATCATCGGGCAGAGGTTCGTTTTCCACGATATTTTTAATGACTTCTCTGGTTTCCTTTTCCAGATAAACGCTTTCCAGGTCGTTTCGTAATGCTTCCAGTATTATCTGCCGGCGGTCGGTAACATCTCCCTGCCGTTCGCTCCCGCGCCACAAATCAAAAGACACTTTGATAAGCCCGGCAAGAAGCACGCACAGAAACGAGAATATGCTCATAGCGATGAGGAGTTCAATCAGGGTCAACCCCTGTCTCCACGATGGACATCGGAGGGCGTTCTTCCGTTTCAGTTTCATCATTTATTTTTCCTGATTGGTAATTATCTGGTTGGGTTTTTCGTATTCCACCCACAATCCGCGCAGGACCGGTGAATGTTTCCAGTCGTCGTTTAAAAATGCGCCTGTTAAGTATTCTACGAAAGTCAGGATTTCTATCTGGTTTGATTTGAGATTAAGTTCGTTAGCGTCGTCCGGAACGGTAAATTCAAAAATGCCGTTTTCTTCATTGGTCGGGTCGGTATCCCAGGAAGGCAGCCCGTTAAACCTGGACAGCATCTTTATCCTTACGTTTGGCCGGTTTGAATTGTCATCATCCCACTTCAGGTTTTTCCACTTGGCATCAAGCATCTTGGTGGCGGATTGGAAATAAGCCATAGTTACATCAAACGCGCCTGCCTGGTAACGGTCATAATACCTGAAAGGAATCCCAACCACAAGAGTGTTCTGGCTGTGGGAAGTCGGTATCGTGCCGAAAGAGCCGCGGTATATGCCGCTGGTGTTTTTATCATACGGCATGCAGGGGTCACCGCCACACAGCCACGAATAACCGATTACCTCGTTGTCAGCCAGGATATATCCTTCCGGCATAAAGGTTGACTGTGTCGTAAAGGTGATGTGATACTCCTGCGAGGTGATATCCGCATCAAGCACGCCGATTGGAATAAAAGCCATGTGCATGGCGCGCTGGCTGTTATCGTGCGTTTGGATGGGTGAATCAAGAAAACCGCGTTTGCAGTTAATTAACTGGCGGTTGGAAGTATCAATGCTTATATAACCGATGATTTCATCACCGATTTTTATCAGGCCGGGCGTGCCCAAACCACCTACATTATTCATGGTAATCGGGTCGCCGGAAGCGGGGATGTTCGTAAGAATATCCATGGCGGATTTAAAATCGCCCTTGGTGGTCCGGAAGAATTTAATCTCGTCAATCATCCCGTCAAAGCTTACCGGAATTTCCCCGTCAATAAACGGGCCTTTGCTTCCGGCGTAACAAGAAACCGGTATATAAGAAAGCAGTTCATCCGAGGGGAATTTGAGAAGCCGGGTAATCGTATTATCCACCGGATATTCACGGTTGACATTATCCGTAAAAGTCAAAAGATACTGGTTGTTAATATAACGGAGGCGGTTTATAATACATTCTTCTTTATCCAGGGTCTGGTCCGGTTCGACAATGGTTATCCGGTCGCCTCCTCCGGAATAAGGGGATTTAGCGGCGATGACCGGCAGTATTTTAGTTCCCGCGGTCTGGGTGATTGCCCCGGTCCAGAGATAACCTCTCTGGAAATTAAGGGGTATGTCGCCGTTAACGATGCCGATAAAATAATCGGTTCCTTCCTTTTGGACGGGGCCGAGCCACTCGTCACCGACCTGAAGGAGCGTTTTATCGGGATAATTAGTATTTGCGGTAACCTTTAGGGAATATAATTTAGTTTCGCTTTGGTCGCCATGAGAAGCAGCGGTGGTCGCCGCCTTTCCGCGCTGGCAACCGTTAAAACATCCGACACTTACGGTCGGGGTGCTGATTTCACTCGGTTCAATCATTCCATTGCCATTCTCATCTTCTTCAACAATAATCTTAATATCCGTTGTCCCTTTTGACGAATAGAAAACAACTTCATTATCAATTTTAATATATCCTTGCTCCGGAAAATCGTCAATCGTGCAGGTTTTATTATAGCTCGTATAAGAATAAGTTTGCGTGTTATAAACCGAATAAGAAATATCGCAGGCGGTAATCGGTATCTGCGAATCGGTTGATTGGATGCCTTCTTCCTGGATCACATCGCCGTCACCATCAAGTATTTCCGGCTTACAGATTTCCACTACGGACATGCATTGCGGTAATTCGGTTGCCACGGTTGCCCCGCCGGTTTTTATCTTGGAAGTATCCAGCGCCGGATAACCGTTTATGTTTATGGTGTTTTTAAGCACATTGGCGTATCCATACATGGTCACCTTAGCGCCGGCCGGATGTTTTTTAATGGTACTGCCGCGCGCCCCGCGCCCGTGATAAGCAAGAAGATCGGGCTGGCCCGGCGTAGGATTCGGAATCCATACCTGGACGACGCGCAGTCCGCCGCCGGCTAGACCGTTATATTCTATGGCTTCGTCGCCGATTTCCACCACTCCGTTTGACGGGAATAAGCCGGCAAAAGTTATCGGGATAATAAGCCCCGCTCCGTCCGGAGTGGTTATATTAATCGAATCCGTTAATTCACCGGAAAGTTCGCCCACTAAATCCTGCCCGCCGATATTATGGGAAAAATTACCGACCGATTTGCCGTCCAGGAACAAAGCCATTTGGGCGTATTTGGTCCCTTTCCAGTAAGCGCCCAGATGATACCACGTGTCGATTTTCATAGTTACGTTCGCCTTGATTTGCGAGAATTCCTGGGCGACGGTCGCATCGCATGCCTTAAGGATAAGATCTCCGCCGGCGTAATAAAGCGCCAGGCGGTTTTCATAATCGCGCTGGCCGATATCAAAAAAATATATGGGGGAGGCAATCGTGTTTATCTTTACCCACATTTCCACGCCGCCCGGCATGATATCCAGATTTTGCATGGTAAAAATACTGTTTGCCGTGTAGCTTACAGGGATGCCTTGCAAATCTTTTCCTTCATGCGTATTATCGAAATGGTCGCTTAGCACTATGCTGTTGCCGCGCGTATCAGTGCTGGCTTTAAGTTTAAGTTCGCCTTTGTCAGGCTCGCGCGAATGGTCGGGGAGCGCATCAGGATCGGTTGCCGTTAAATTAGTCAAATTCAGATAGGTGCTAAACATCGAGGCGTTGCCGTAAGGCGTCAGGAATTCCCGGTCGAAATCATACTGGCTTTCGATTGCCCACTTATTAATTCCTTTAGGCGTGATATCCATAATTTCCCGTTTGGTCACCGTGGTTGCTTCGTTTCCGGTCGGGTAATTTACGATTCCGGTGGAAACGGAGGTGTATGTATCATACGACCGCACACAAAACGGAACAGTGGAGGTAAAATATCCGTTAATCAAATCAGAAAACTCAGATTTGCCGAGGTTGTTGTTATAAAGAACATTGCGCTGGTAACCGGTGATGTCGGTTGCCGATACGCACTCATCAAGCAGGAGATAATATTGGGTTATATCGGTAAATCCTCCGATTTTGATTTGTCCCTTTATTCGTTCGATTATCTTTTCCGCCTCTTCTTCTGTTACCCGGTAATCACGTTCCACCTGCACCCATTGCTTGGCATCCTCATCCCAAACCATTTCATAACCATGCCAGCCCACTCCAAGTAAATTAGCCTTAAGCACCTCATCCGGCGCTGTATTTATGTTTATCGGATGGATCCGGGCGACTTCCACGATTGTCTGCGGGCTTAAGAATTCATCCGGGATAATTCGGTCAAGCATCAGTGAAGATTTTACCGCCACGCCCATGAAAACGGCTGATGATATTACGCTGTCGATTAAAGCCTGTCCGGCTCCATCCGGAGGCGGGGTATGCAATGCATGAGGAAGCAACGGGATATAACGTACGCTGTCGCAGGTTTTGCATATTCCGGAAGGCATGACGCAGGCATAGAACTTTTTATCACCGTTAGAAAGGCGTATCCGGGCGCCGTCGCGCGTATAACGGCCGCTTAAAGACCCGGTCTGAAGCAGGGTAACTTCTCTGCCGTCAAAAAGCAGGTAATTAAAATAGCCGCGCAGTTGATTCGGCTCTATCCAATCATCCGGATAATAAGAATAGTCGGTGATAAAATCTTCCAGTTTCGCCCCCGGCGACTTGCTCATGATACTTTTGATGTTGCGCATGATTGCTTCAGTCGCCGAACGGATATTTATTTTTCCCTGTTCGTCAAAAATATCAACCCCCCAGATATCGCCCTGCGGGTCAGGCACCTTGGTCAAATCCGAAAACGCATCCATGTTAACCTTTAATTCGCTGGGCGTATCAGCATCAGGGTTGGTGTAGGGCAAAACAGAATCCTGTTTGGTTTCATACGTATCGTGTGTCTGGTAAAGCGCGGTAATGGCGATATTACGGGCGGATTGGGCGTCATAGCGCGCCTGGTTGACAAAGAAGGTGTTTCTGGTAATGCGTTCCTTGAAAAACATGGAAATGACGAAAGGAATCGCCAGCGCCACCAGGCTCGCCAGAATCAAGACCACTATTACCAGCGCCAAACCCCGCTCTTTACGCTGGGGCGGGGTTCGGGGAGACCCGACCGAAGGTAGGGGGCCATTTTCGCGTTTCTTCATTTCGACTCCACCATTCCGGAAGGATTTATTACGATAGCAAAAGATTCTCTGTTACCCGGCCAGTTCATCCCGACCGTTACGGAAGAGTCCCCGCTTAAATTGCCTTTGCTGTCAAACGTCACTTTTATTTTATCATTTACCGGTAGTAGATTAGAAGTTATTTCGACATTTACCGGCTCAAGTTTAATCAAATCAGTTGCCACAATCGCGCTGATTTTAACCTCGTCCATTTTGCCGTAATAAGGGGTATCCTGGAGCGAAAGCATTACCGGGTCATATTCCTTTGCCTGGGTCGTTCCGCTCATTTGGGCGACCACGCCTTCATTTAGCCAAACATTCAAATTCCCCCATTGCATGATGTAAAGATTCTGTAAAAAAGCATCATAGCGCAGTCGCACATGCGACCAGCGGTCAAGCGGAACGATTCCTCTCATCGAAGTCGTCTGGATATCTCCGAATTTTGCGGTTAACGCTCTCTCTTTGGTCAGCATCAGGAAATACTTGCTGTCGGCCGGTGATTCGCCTTTTACGGTCAGGCGGAAAATTATTTGGTCGGTCGCGCTGACAGGATAAATCCAGATATCTATCATCAAAGAAGTTTCGTTTCCCTTTAAAGTGAGTTTGCCGCAATCGACTTCTCCGGCGCCGTTGAAAGACAGTCCCCGGCCGAAACGGCCCTCGGGAGTAATGTCAATCAGCCCGGTAAACTGGGCGTTATAGCCGAATGCCCCGGTAACTTTTCCCGTAGTGCTGTCCTCCATATGCCACAGGCGGATGTTGCGTCTTATTTCCAGATAAACTTCTTTCCTGACCACATCAAAAACAACCGAGACCGGCTCTTTTTGGGTAATGGCCTGGCTGCGCGCGCTCCGGAGCATGGAAACAATTTCTCCCTGGGTCGCCTGGAACCCGAATTGCTTATTTGCCGTGGAGAGAAAAGCCATGCCCACTCCGGAAACCACCGCGATAATGGTTATTACGACAAGCAATTCTATCAGGGTGAACGCGTAAGAACTTTGTTCTTTCTTGCCCATATATAAAACTATATATTATTTTTTCCTCATTGTCAATATCTTATATTTCAATCCGGTAATATTGTTTTTAGGCGGATTTATTTCGGCTTTACCTTTATTTCTATCTTTCCAGAAAAGACCATGTTTCTGTCATTATCCGCAATGGATTGTTCCAGCATGAATTTGATATCGGGCTTGACCACCCCTTTAAAAGAGATTTCCCCGTTTGTGTAAATCGTTATTTCTTTGTTGAGATCGAATAAATCGCGGCTTATAAAGACGGTATATTGCGCGATATTTTTGGCGGAGACCGCAATCTGATTATTGTTTGTTTTTACTTCAATGCGTGCGGAAGGGCTTTTGCGAATAAAAGCCGGTTGCGGTTGGACTTCGTCAAAGGCTCCTTCCGAAATAAATTCATTATCCCCCCGTTTTACCTTAAATGTTATTTTATCGCCGGTTCTTTTCATCCTGACCACCCTTGCCAAATCGTCAAAGGCCTGGATTTTCACGTCGTCAATCTGTGTGACAATATCGCCGCTTTTTAACTTGAATTTATCGGCCGGAGAAGTCGGCTGCACTTCCTTGATTTTTGCCCCTTCTCCTTGGTAATCGGTATCCTGGGAAACGCCCAGCTTAATCCGCAGCTTGCTGACCATCACGATAGAATCTTCAAATGCCGCGTTGTTATTAACGTTCCGTATCTCGTTTATTTCCATCCACTCGGCCCTGTTTAAGGATTGGGACGGTGTCTCCCATGCCAGTTCACGCGGCAAAGGGTTGCGGACGATAGTCCGCATAAAGTCAATCAGCAGCGGTTCTTCGGTATTCCAATAACTCATGCTATGGAAACCATCCTCGTATACCTTGAATGTCACCGGCACGCCGGCTTTTTTCATCCCGTCAATAAAAGGTTTTATATCGTCTGCCGGATAAAGGGGATCCCGCCCGCAGTTGACTACATACAAAGGTTTGTTTTTCAGGTTCGGCAGGTAAATCGGCCTTTGTTCGCTTTGGACCACGGTGATTTTCCCGTTCAAAGGAATAAAACCGGCAAAAGGGATGTTGTGATAAAGCGCCAGGTAATAAGCGCCCGAACCGCCGTCTGAAAACCCGCTCAGGAAAACACGGTTTTCATCCGCATTGTATACTTGCTTAATCCGGTTTAAGATATCAATAATATGATAAGTACCCGTTTCTGTCCACCATTCAGCTCCGCGTTGCGTCAGAGGTATAATGTAAATGAACTCTTCCGCCCGGCCCGGTCTTGACCAGAGCCCGTACATGTCTTTTACGGCGTCTTCCGGAAGCAAGCCGTCGGTGCCCGTACTGCCATGCAGGAAGATTACGACAGGATGCTGTTTCAGCGGGTCGTAGTTTTCAGGGATATAAAAATGGTAGGGCCGCGCTTTTCCGTCACGGCAGCCGTTCTCCGCTATTTGCCATCCGGTTTTTACTCCGGATTTATAATGCCTGCCTTTTTTCAGCTTGCTTTCGATATCTTCGGGAGCGGATTTGCTGTCTATTAAAGCTTTTATTGCCTGCTGTTGTTCTTCCCCTGTTTGCGCGTTCCAGAAACCGGCCATTAATTCCTCCGGAGGCGGTTTCGTCCCATTCTTCCGGATCTCCTTGTCGCCGGCGCAGCTGTTCAGGAAAAACACGGAACTCGCTAAAATAATCACAAATATCTTTTTCATCGGCTTTCTCCTGCTTGGTTTAATACGCATGTAATTATAGCAATCATTCCGTAATTTGGAAGAATATAGTAAAATATCTTGGTTTTATGGGAAAATTTATTGACAGCTTGGGAAATAAAATATAAATTAAAGTTTTAAGATCTTTTAAATTGAAAGGAGCGGGGGGTATGCCACAAGAAAACAACAAGCCATCAATCTGTAAATCCAGCCTGGAAATCCTGGATTGGGCAAAGAAAAACGGAATGGAAACCGCGTTTGACCGCGCCCAGAAAGTCAAGCCTTGCCCCATCGGTGCAAGCGGCAGCTGCTGCAAAAACTGCGCTATGGGCCCGTGCCGGTTCAATCCCAAAAAACCGGATGAAGTCAAAGGCGTCTGCGGTGCGGATATCCACACCGTCGCCGCGCGCAACTTCGCACGGATGGTCGCCTCCGGCACAGCCGCGCATTCCGACCACGGGCGCGAAGTCGCCAAGACGTTCATCGCCGCCGCGCGCAAGGAAGTGCCCGGCTACGAAATAAAGGACGAAGCCAAACTAAAGCAGACAGCCGCATTCTATAATGTCAAAACCGAGGGCAGGAAAAAAGAAGAAATCGCCGAAGAGCTTGGGGTAAAATGCCTGGCTGAATTCGGACAGCAGGATGGCATACTCCAGATGACCAAGCGCGCCCCGGCAAAGCGCCAGGAACTCTGGAAAGAAAAAGGTGTCACCCCGCGCGGCATAGACCGCGAAGTGGTCGAAATGATGCATCGCACCCACATGGGTGTCGATATGGATTATAAAAATATCATGCAACAGGCAACTCGTTGCGCCATGGCAGATGGCTGGGGCGGCTCCATGATTGCCACCGAACTGCAGGATATCATGTTCGGCACGCCGGTGCCCATGCGCGCCAAGGCGAATCTCGGCGTCCTGAAAGCCGACCAGGTAAACGTAATCATCCACGGGCACGAACCGCTCCTGGCGGAAATGATTGTCCGCGCCTCCAAAGACCCTGAGCTGGTGAAACTCGCCAAGGAAAAAGGCGCCAGGGGCATCAACCTTTCCGGCATGTGCTGCACCGGTAATGAGATTCTCTTAAGGCACGGCGTCCCCATCGCCGGCAATTTCCTCCAGCAGGAATTGGCCATTCTCACCGGCGCGGTCGAAGCCATGATTGTCGATGTCCAGTGCGTGATGCAGTCACTCCCGTCCCTGGCACAATGTTTCCATACGAAAATTATCACCGCAAACCCAAAGGCAAAAATGCAGGGAGCACAGCATATCGAATTCCACGAGCATGATGCCGTCAATATTACCAAGAAGATGCTGACGGTTGCCATAGAAAACTATCCCAAACGCGGCAAGGTCCGGATTCCCAAGGAGGAAGTGGACATGATTGCCGGCTTCTCCCACGAAAGCATAAACTATATGTTAGGCGGCTCCTTCAGGGGCTCTTACCGCCCGCTTAACGATAATATCATAAACGGCAGAATCCGCGGAGTGGTCGGCGTGGTCGGCTGCAATAATCCGCGCGTCCAGCACGATTCCGGCCATGTCAACCTGGTAAAGGAATTAATCGGTAACGATATCCTGGTCGTGGAAACAGGTTGCGCGGCAATTGCCTGCGCCAAAGACGGATTGCTCATTCCGGAAGCGGCATCCATGGCCGGCAAAGGGCTTAGAGAAGTCTGCGAAACAGTCGGCATGCCGCCGGTTTTACATTGCGGGTCTTGCGTGGATAACAGCCGCATCCTAATCGCCTGTTCGGAAATGGTCCGCGAAGGCGGCTTGGGCACGGATATCTCTGATTTGCCGGTCGCGGGCGTTGCCCCTGAATGGATGAGCGAAAAGGCAATTTCAATCGGGCAATACTTTGTGGCCTCAGGCGCGCTGGTTGCCTTCGGCGTTACCTGGCCCACCCTGGGCAGCCCGGAATTAACCAAGCACCTGTTTGAAGAACACGAAAAACTCTATAAAGGCAAATGGGCGTTTGAGCCGGATGCCGGCAAAATGGCCGCCATGATTATCGACCATATCAATAAGAAACGCGAAGCGCTCGGCATCTCAAAGGCGCAGGAACGAAAACTCTTTGATATGGAAGCCAGACGTTCTTTAGAAGTATAATAAATTACAAGGAGAATCAATTATGTCAAAACTTATCGCAACCCGAGCCATCCGCGGAGCGAATAAACTGGTCGCCCGGGCGGAAAAAGAACTCGATGCCGCCTTAAAAACACACTGTCCGGATAAGAAAGTGGAATTCCCAAACACCGGCTATTTCCTGCCCATCTCTTACGGCATGCTCGGCATGGAAATCACCAAGGTCGCCCAGCTCAAAGAGCTCCTGCAGGAAGCCAAAAAACTCCTGCATCCGGTGCCCGACGAAAAAGTCTGGGTGCCGTACCTCGGCCATACGCTCGATTGCGGCATGGCAACGCTCTTCGCGGATGAAATTATCGAAGCGATAAAATATATCGATAAGCCGCCCTACGTCGTCGCGGAAAACTGCCCGGAAGACGGCAATTTCTGGCTCGGCGCGGCGGATGATATCATTATGCGTAAACGCGGCATCGAATTCGTGGACGGCACCGCCCCGGGATTCGCCGCCTGCGTGGGATCCTGCCCTTCAACCGAAGTAGCCGTGAAAATAGCCCGCGAACTCCAGGAAAAAAATCTCTATGTCTTTATGTCCGCTTCCAGCTCCGCCTCAGGCGGAAACGGCCTGAAAAGCATGGCCGACCAGCTCCGCGAAGCGAAAGTACAGATGGGCTGGGAAACACGGCTCGTCCCGTTCGGCAGTGATGTCACCGCCACTATCCACGCCTTGGGTTTCGCCACCCGCGCCGCCCTAGCGTTCGGAGGCGTTAAGCCCGGCGATTTCGGCAGAGTCCTTAAATATAATAAGATGCGCATCTTCGCCTTTGCCCTGGCATTCGGCGAAGTGGATGACGAAACACACGCACAGGCAGCCGGCGCCATCAATTACGGATTTCCCGCCATTTCGGAAAGGGATATCGGACAGATTCTCCCCACCGGCGTCTGCACCTACGAACACGTCGTCTCACCGGTCAAGCCGGAAGATATGGTACAGAAAGCCATCGAGGTGCGCGGCCTGAAAATACAGATACATAAAATACCCATCCCGGTATCTTACGGACCGGCGTTTGAAGGCGAACGCATCCGCGGCGAGGATACCTACGCGGAAATGGGCGGCAATAAAACTCCCGCTTTTGAATTCGTTACGATTAAAGACCCCAAGGAAATAACCGACGGCAAAACCGAGGTTATCGGACCGGAACTGGCAGACCTGAAACCCGGCACCCAGATACCCATCGGCATCGTCGCGGAAGTCGCCGGCCGCGAAATGCAGGAAGATTTCGAGCCAGTCCTGGAACGCCGCCTCCATAACTTTATTAACGAGGCACAGGGCGTCTTCCACATGGGACAGCGCGATATCAACTGGATCCGCATCAGCAAGGAAACCAAGGAAAAAGGTTTTACACTCGCCCATATCGGCACGATTATCCACGCCCAGTTCCATACCGAATTCGGCTCGATTGTCGATAAGGTCCAGGTGAAAATATATACCAAGGAAGCGGACGTTTTGAAATGGCGCGATGTCGCCAAGAAAGCCTATCACAAACGCGATGAGCGCGTCGGCTCCATGACCGATGAATCCACCGATACATATTATTCCTGCCTGTTGTGCCAGAGCTTCGCGCCCACCCACGTTTGCGTCGTTTCCCCGGAACGCACCGGACTCTGCGGCTCGTATAACTGGTTCACCTGCAAGGCGTCGTTCCAGATTAATCCGCGCGGGCCGAACCAGCCCGTGCCAAAGGGCGATACCATTGACGCGGTCAAAGGGCAGTGGAAAGGCGTTAACGATTTTATCTACCAGACATCCAGGAAAGCTTTATCATGCATGAGCGCTTACAGCATCTTATCGGACCCGATGACCTCCTGCGGATGCTTTGAATGTATTGCCGCGGTCTTGCCGCTGGCAAACGGCGTCATGACGGTCAACCGCGAATTCGCCGGGATGACACCTTCCGGCATGAAGTTCTCAACGCTTGCCGGCACAGTCGGCGGCGGACAGCAGATACCGGGCTTTGTCGGCCACAGCAAGCGCTATGTCATCAGCAAGAAGTTTATACTTGCCGAAGGCGGCTTGCAGCGCATGGTCTGGATGCCCAAGGTATTGAAGGAAGAAATAAGGGAACTCTTTAACAAACGGGCTGAAGAAATCGGCGTGCCGAAACTGCTGGATATGATTGCGGATGAAACGGTCGCGACGACGGAAGAAGAAGTCGTGGCGTATCTGACCAAGACCGGACATCCGGCACTGACCATGCCCCCCTTGATGGGCTAAAGATGGCGCTATATTTTATTTAAAGACATAGACCGCGCCGCTGTCTGCCGCGCTGTCATCCGAATCGTTTCCGTTTATGTCCGTCGCGTTGCTATCCTCCAAATACGCGCCGACTGCCAAAGTATTGTCGGAAAGTGAGACGCTCCATCCGAACCAGTCGCCGGAATCCGGGTCGGAAGCCTTTATATACGCCTCCTGTGCCCAGCTTATTCCGGTGCGCGTAAAAACATAAACCGCGCCGCTTTGCGCTTCGCTATTATCATTTTGGTTGCCGTTTATGCCCGTCGCGTTGCTATCCTCGAAAATCGCGCCGATTGCCAGCGTCTCTCCGGAAATGGCAATGCTGTAGCCGAACCAATCGCCGCCTTCTGTGTTGGAAGCTTTGATGTACGCCTGCTGTGTCCAGCTTATACCGGTGCGCGTAAAAACATAAACCGCTCCGGCATTCACCGCGCTGTTATCAGCTTGGTTGCCGTTTATGCCCGTCGCGTTGCCGGATTCCCCGTTCGCTCCGACCGCCAATGTATTCCCGTTTATCGCCACGCTGAAACCGAACTGGTCACATCCTTCGCTATTGGATGACTTTATATAAGCCTGCTGCGCCCAGGTCGTGCCGGTGCGGGTAAAAACATACGCCGCGCCGCTGGCAGATTCGCTGTTATCCGCCTGGTTGCCGTTGCTATCCTCTCCGGTCGCGCCCACCACCCATGGTATTCCCGTCTATCGCCACGCTGCAGCCGAAGCTGTCGCCGGCGCCGGTATTGGAGGCCTTGGCGTAAGCCTGCTGGTAAAGCTTATTCGCGGTAATGGTATATGTTTTTGAAATCATGCCATATTGAGCCTTCACGGTGATGGTATTGGCGCCGCCGGTAAGTGCAATCGGATTCGAGAGCACGCCGGAAAGCACCGAAACGTTGTTGACGTAAATACTCGTATAGAGGCTGGTCCCGAACGCCCTTATTGTCACGCTGGGCGCCGTGATAAACCTGGCCGTATAATTGAGTGTGGAGGTGGAAAACGGCTGGGTAAGCAGCCCGTCGGAAATAGACAAAGCCGAAAGATCTGCGTCGCCGACACCCGCGCTGCTTCCGGTTTCATCATCATGATGGTTGCGGTCCAAGTTGCAGAAAACGCCCATTGATGAGAAAACGATGCCCATCAATAACGCGGCCGGTATCAACCTGCGAATAATCATTCGTTTACTATTATACTAACCCGCGGCTGAAAAGAATATATTTTTGCGTAAAAATAATTTTCCGGCGGCGGAGTCCCGAACCTGCTTCGGGGAACAATTGAACTGTTTAACATCTGTTTTCCCATGGCCGGGTATAGGGGAATGGTATCAAGCACTCCGATTCCATAAACGCGCCTATACCGGATATGATAATTTTCTGGCTATAAATCCTGGGCCGGAATCGTATGGGGCAACACTGAAAAATCTTTGGCTATTAAATAATACTCTTTCATCCTTAAGATGCCGGCCATTCTTTTCAGTTTTTTCAAATCCGGGTTATCGCCTTTGGTTTTGACCTCGCAGGCAATCTTTTTATTCAGGATAAAATCAATCTCCGGTCCCTTGTATTTTTCATAATAATTAAGCGAACCGTATTTTTTCAGGTTCAGGAAAACGGCATTTTCCAGGATGGCTCCGTCCGGAATGCGTCCCAGATAATTCAAAAGGCCGGTATCGCAAAAATAGGTTTTTTTGGCGCCCCGGACTTCTCCGTCTATGCCGCCGGAAAACGGGCTGACCGCATATATAAAATATGTCTTTTCCAAGAAGCTCAAATAAGAATATACAGTTTCGCGGGACAGCCCCAATTCAGAAGCCGCCTTGCTTATTTCCATTTTTGAGCCCGCCCGCCCGGTCAGAAGCAGGATTAAATCCCTGAGCTTGCCCAGTTGGTGGAAATCCGCCAGGGTTTTGACATCCTTTTCAAAATAGGATTTGAAAATATCCTCCAATACCTGTTTTTTCCTGGTTCGGTCCGGTTCCAAGGCCACCGCCGGGAAACCGCCGAACTCCAGATACTCGTTAAATAATTTCTTGTATAGTTCAAAAGAAACCTTATTTTTGCCTTTGGCTTTGGCGGAAAGCTTCCCGTTAATTTTCTTCTGCTTCTGCCTGAATAACAGGAATTCGGCAAAATCCAGCGGGAAAAGCTCATAGACCACCTTGCGTCCGGCCAAAGACTCCGGGAAAAGATTCTTGAGATAAAAACTGCTGGAGCCGGTCAGAAAGAATTTAATCCGGTAATGGTCAAAAAGATACTTGACGGCTTTGACGATATTCGGGGCCGCCTGGACTTCGTCCAAAAAAATATACGACTTTTTCCCGGCCGTGAACCCAAGCTCGGCTAAATTGGCCAGGATATTATCAAAATTCTCCTCTTCAAATATCTTCTGATTTAAGGGATTTTCCAAATCCAGGGAGATTTTATGCGGGCTGTCAATCTTCCGGAAAACCTGGCGCATCAGGGTGGTCTTGCCCACCTGGCGCATCCCGGTTAAAATAACCAACCGGGGGAGCTTAATCTCATCGAATAGCTGTCCGGATAATCTCCTGTCGTATATCTTCATGGATTAAGATTATATTAACTATTCCAATAATGTCAAGTATTAACCGACAAAATCAGGACAAATTTGCTTGTTTGAGCCACGATTTCCACAGAGGCGCGGGCGGAACTGCCTGCTCACTACTCACCACTCGCTCCTCAATCCATCCCCGGACTGAACTCATGACCCATTGAGCCGGTGAACTAATGAATAGCCAGGGGAAATGATACTGTGTCAAACGGGAGATAAAAACGAATTCGGCAACGCGGAAAAATGGATTAATTGAAAATCGGAAAGGGGAAGGGGGAAAATTTGGGTTAGGCTGATTTTCTGAAAAGCGCGCCTTAGAAGTCAAATATTTAGCGGGTTATAAGATGCGGTGTGTGGAGCTTGTCTAAAAACTAACTGTATTTATATACAAATCTTACATTTCCGATATAATAGGGTCAAGAATAATTCTTAACACTCGTTATAAAAGGAG
>JAGVQN010000066.1 GCA_020051675.1 Candidatus Brocadiia bacterium | reverse complement strand
TGACCCGGGAATTATCCCGAAAGAAGATGACAGCGGAAAATATAAATTTATTTCACCGGAGGAAATAAACTATACTTACGAACTTAAAGAAGGCGTGAAAATCATCGTTAACGACGGTTCAGTCGGCCAGCCGCGCGATAGTGACAACCGCGCCTGTTATGTTATTTTCGACGGTAAAACCGTGAGCTTCCGCCGTGTGCCTTACGATTTTAATATCACCGCGGAGAAAATTTATAAAGAAACAGGACTGGAAAGATATTTCGGCGAACGCCTGGCTTTGGGAAGATAACTTTATATATGATAAATATTACGGCTCGACATTTTGAACTCACCGAGGAATTAAAATCGTTTATCGAGGATAAAACCGCTCGGCTTATCCATCATTTTGACCGCATCAGGCGGATTGACGTAATACTAAATTTCACCAAGCGCATTTACGAATCCGAAGTAATCGCAAAAGGCCCGCGCCATGTTACTATGGTGGCGCATTCGGCCGAGCGCAATCTTGTAAACACCCTTGATATGGTTTTTGAGAAAATGGAAAAGCAACTCAGCCGCGAAAAGAACAAAATCAAAGGTCATCACGGCAAAGGCTTTAAAAGTGTGCTTAAGGACCAAAAGAAAACTAAACTGAAAGACTCAAATGAGTTTAGCCAAAATGATTGGTATTAAAATATAACAGAAGGAGTAGAGCATAATGAAATTCAGCGAATTTCTGCCAAGCACCGCGGTCGTCAAGGAACTGCAAACCACCGGAAAAAAAGACGTCATCAGGGAAATGGTCGAAAAGATAAAAGACGTTTTCGGGCTTCCCGGATTTAAAGTTAATGACGTCGTGGACCTGTTGATGAAACGGGAGAAAATCGGAAGTACCGGAATCGGCAACGGGATAGCCGTTCCGCACGCCAAGATCGACGGGTTGGATAAAGTCGTGGGCGCATTCGGCCGCTCGACCGATGGAATCGAGTTCAACGCGGTTGACGGCATGCCGGTATACCTGGCCTTCTTAATACTTGCTCCTGCTGACAAGCCTGAGGCTAATTTAGCGGTGCTCCAACATATCTCACGCGCTATCAAGCAGCAAAATTTCTGTAAATTCCTGAAAAGCGCAAAAGACGTGAAGGCAATTGCAGATATCTTCAATGAAGCAGATGAATTACTCAAGTAGCAAACAATGGCAGTTGAGCGAATAATTCGCCTGGAAAATAAATTGGGTTTGCATGTCCGCCCTTCGGCGCAGCTGGCGGAACTGGCATCAAAATATAAATCAGAAATTATAATCTTTAAAGAATCGCAACAGGCAAACGCAAAAAGTATTATGGATTTATTGACGCTGGCCGCGACGGGCGGAACATCCCTGACCATAAAAGCAAACGGGGAAGATGCGGATGCGGCAATTGATGCCATAGAAAAACTTATTACTACCAGGTTTGGAGAAGAGTAAATTATATGCTCATTAAAAAAGGCATCCCGGCTTCGCCCGGCATTTGCATTGCAAATGCATTCCTTCTGGATACGGAGGCATACCAGATACCGGAACACCGGGTCGAGCCGAAGGACATAACACGTGAAATAAACCGTTTTTCGGAAGCGGTCGAAGATGCCATCAACAGTTTTAGTGAAATACGAAACCGTCTCTCGCCCAATTTACGTGAAAAAACCGATCCGATCATCGGTTCCCATATACTGATGCTTCAAGATAAACATCTGCACGAACAGATTATTAAGCTTATCAGAGAAAACAAATACCTGCCCGAATACGCGGTAACACTTACGTTCAAAAAATACGCCAAAGCCCTTATTTCTGCGGATGATGCTTTTTTTACCAGCCGGGTGCAGGATATTTACGATATCGAGCGTAAACTCCTTCAAAAACTTCTTAAAGCGAAAAGCGATGAGTTGAGCGACCTGAAAAACGATGTCGTTGTGGTCGCTCATGACTTAACGCCGTCGCAAACGCTTCTGCTTGACCGCAATAAAGTAAAAGGTTTTGCCACCGATGCCGGAGGAACCACATCCCATACCGCTATTATTGCCCGTTCTATTGGGATTCCGGCCGTAGTCGGCTTAAACACTATCACCCTGGATATTTCCGGCGGAGACACCATTATCATAGACGGTAACAGCGGAGTCGTAATAATAAATCCTGATTCGGATACTATCAAAAAGTATTCCGCAAAAGAGCGTAATTTTGTCGTCTACGAGCGCCAGTTGCTCGCGGAAAGCAAAAAATTGCCGGCCGAAACAAAAGACGGGCATCTGATTAATCTTTATGTAAATATTGACCTTCCTGAAGAAGTTCCCGCAGCAGTAAAACACGGTGCTGCCGGTATCGGATTATTAAGGACTGAGTTTTTCTACCCGTCGATAGAAAAATTGCCAAGTGAGCTGGAACAACTGGAGGTGTTTAAAAAAATTATTCGGCAGCTTGATGACCGCGAAATCGTCATTAGGACGCTTGACCTCGGTGCCGATAAATTGCCGATCGACGGGCAATCCACGGAACAGAATCCGTATCTAGGCTGCCGGGCAATACGTTTTTCCCTGCGCCATATTGATTTATTTAAGACCCAGTTGCGTGCGATTTTACGCGCTTCGGATTTCGGTAATGTCAGCATAATGTTCCCGATGATTTCCGCGATGGAAGAGCTGATAAAAGCCAAAGCCATTTTGAGCGATGTTCAAAACGAATTACGCAAAGAAAAAATACCTTTTGATCCCGATGTCAAAATAGGCATAATGATTGAAGTCCCCTCGGCGGCCATCATTGCGGATATCCTGATAAAAGAAGTGGATTTTTTCAGCATCGGAACGAATGACCTCATCCAGTATACCCTGGCGGTGGATCGGGGCAATGAACGCGTGGCTCCTTTATACCAGCCGACTAATCCGGCAGTCCTGCGATTAATTAAAAAAGTTATTGAGGTTGGCGAAGAAAATGGTAAAATGGTAGCCATGTGCGGAGAAATGTCCGGAAGTGTTATTTACACCGTTTTGCTTTTGGGGCTGGGCTTAAAAGTTTTCAGCATGGCGCCGATAGTTGTTCCAGAAATCAAAAAGGTAATCCGCTCGGTTTCTATGGAAGAGGCTCGGCAGATTGCTAAACGCACTCTTGAATTCCCTGATGCACAGTCGGCAGCGAATTATTTGATTGATTATACCAAGCAGATTATTCCACAGCTATTTTAGTTCGAAAGAGGAATAGATTTATGCAAACTAAAAACAGTTTCATAGCCATATTTATCCTTGTGATAATCGGGTTATTAGCCGTTAATTTAGGCGCGGTGACCATCAAGCTACGCGATGAGTCATATATTCAGGGTGAAATTACGAATTGGAACGATACCGGCTTCGAATTTAAAAGGTGGGGAACGGAAGCAGTTATTTGGTTTAAGTGGGAACAGTTGCCGCCGGAGGAAGTTACGCGGCTCTACGATTTATTGGGCATTAAAATCCAAGGCAATGAAGTAATGGTCGAACGTATTTATCTCAAAAGCGGCAAGGTTGTCGTTGGCATAAAACTTGCTGAAACCGATAGGGACATAACCATAAAAAACAAAGACGGCGAAAAGACAATACTGCGCGATAACGTCTGGTTAACCGAACAAACCAAGGTTCCGATTCTGGATATTTACACCTTGCCGGAAGCATACGAAATGGAAGCCAAAAAATACGACCTCGCAAAAGCTGATGATAATTACAAACTGGGGGAATACTGCCAGCAGGTTCTGGGTTTAGTGGACAATGCCCGCCAGCACTTTTTGAAAGCCGCGGCCCTAGACCGCAATTATGAGGAAAAAGTCGCTGCGAAAATTGGGGAAATAGATATTGACTCAATCAACAGGGAAATTCAGAAGATCGAAAATATATTGCTGAAAGGCCAAACAAAGGAAGCCGCTACGGCTCTTGATAAACTTAAAAAACTACCTGAATACAAAAATAATCCGCAAGTGCAAAAAATGTTTCAGGAAACCCAGCAGAAAATAACCGATTTCGAAAAGAAAAACACTACAGACATCACGAAAGACTTAGCTAAACGCGTTGTGGGAGAATATATTAAAGCATTTGAAGCGTCAATCGCTAAAATCGCTTCCGACAGTAAATTCTCGTATGCGCTCGTCACACAATACGTTGATAATTATCTTTTGAAAGAAGTCACCAGCAAAGTCGCCGAGAAACTGGATATGGAGGATGCCGAGGTTGAGAAAATATGGAAAGCGCGAACATCTGAACAAGGCAAAAAGCGCACGATATCTTATGGTGACGGGACGTTTCTAAAAGCATCCGCACTCAAAACACCCGACCCTTCTGATATAAGCGAATACGCCCGTTATGAAGAAAAAATGACCCTGATAAACCAGGCAAAAAATGACGCCAGCCAAAAAAAGAAACTGCTTACTTCGGACAGCTGGTGGAAGGTTGCCACGGTTGCCTCTAAAAAAGAATGGCTTATGGCGTACTTCGGCGAGCGCCAGGGCAAAGGTATTGAACGAAAAACAGAGTTTTGCACAACCTGCCGGGGGGAAGGCATTACCCGCAAATCACCAAAGGTATTTGAATTATGCACGCGATGCCAGGGATGTATGATGGATCTGTATATTACGTATTATTAAAAAGGGAGAAAACCGGAAAAGGACTTCTGGAAAATTGCGGCTTGTCGCGTTGGTTTCGGTGCTTGCTCTGGGCTAAAGAAAAGCCGGACAAAATAAAAATAAGCAACTTAAAGGATATTATAAGCATCATAGATATTATGGGCAATCAGATTGAGGGTAATCAATCTATTATTGAACTGACCTCCGACCCGGTCTTTATCACGGCTAAAGATAATTTCGCCTCATTAAAGCAGTAGGGCATCGCTTTAAATAGATTGAAAGATTTATTAAGACCGATATCCACTGGCTTTCCTTATCGCTAGAATTAATAATATAGGAAATAGATCTTAATATACAGAAACTCCCATTGGGGAATACGGTAAAGCATTATCATTTTTCACCAGATAATTCTCCTCTTTATTCCTTCCCAACCCGTAATTTTATCCGGAATCATTTAAATTGACGTTTGATGGTTTCCGTGATAACCAATAGTTTTATGAATATCCTGATTATTTCCAGGCGTGCGAAGTATTATGCGACCAGACGTTTGGTAAAAGTATGCCGCAAACTCGGACATTCGGTTCGTGTCATCGACCCTTTAAAAAGCACATTGGGAATTGGAGAACAAAAACCCGACTTGGTTTTACCCCGAATCGGGAATATCGCCATCGAGTATTCGTTAGCGCTGGCCAGGCATTTTGAACTTTCCGGCATACCTACAGTCAATGCCTCTGATGCAATCTACCTTTCCAAAGATAAGTTCGCTTCATTTCAAATACTAAAATCAAAAAGGTTACCCGTGCCCAAAACCGTTATGCTGCGCTCCCGCCGACTATTGCCTAAAACGGTTAAACAGCTGGGCGGATTGCCGCTGGTAATTAAACCTCTGCGCGGTTCACAGGGCGTCGGAGTGGCATTAGCAAGAACAATGAAAATATTATGCGCCATTCTTCAAACAAGCTGGGATGTTGACCATGATGCAATCCTGCAGGAATATATACCGGAATCACGCGGGCGGGATATCCGTATACTGATTATCGGGAATAAAGTAATCGGCGGGATGCGGAGATACGCGCCGGGTAATGATTTCCGTTCAAATATCCATCAGGGCGGCAGGGGAGAGCTTATAAAACTTCCGGCGCTTTATTCGGCGCTTGCTAAAAGAGCGGCCAAGGCGCTTGGATTGCAGATTGCCGGGGTGGATATCATCGAATCAAAACGGGGACCGCTAATCGTCGAGGTCAACGCCTCACCCGGATTTGAAGGATTGGAAAAGGTTACCGGAAAGGATATCGCAAAGGAGATAATAGAATTCAGCACGGAATTTTCTGCGGCCAAAAGGCAACCAGCACGGCAAGGATAATCAGAAGGAATGCGATCACATATCTCCATGTCAACCCCTCGCTAAGAAACAACCAGGCAAAGACCATAAAGACCATGATGGTAATGCATTCCTGCATTATTTTCAGCTGGTAGGCGGAGCAACTTCTATAGCCGATACGGTTTGCCGGCACCTGTATGCAATATTCAAAAAAGGCGATTCCCCAGCTGGCGATAATCGCCAGGAATATCGGCGCGGTTTTATATTTGAGATGCCCGTACCAGGCGATAATCATGAACAAATTCGAAAGTAAAAGCAATCCGGCGGTGATTAATGTTTCTTTCATAAGTAATTACAAGAAAGTTTGTATCATAGATTGCCACGTCCCTATAAATCGGGACTCGCAATGACGTCATTGCGAGAACCCCGCCTTGGCGGGGGACGAAGCCCCATTCTGGGACTCCCTATTATCGGGTGTCCCCGAAACGAAGTTGAGCGGGGCAATCTCATCTATCATTTTGTTAGACGTTCTTAGTATTTATCGGCAAGTTTTCATTAAATCACTATGAGAGTTATCTTGACAAAAACATTTATTTAAAGTATAGAATATTCTTTCAGTTTTCCAAACCGAGGTATAATAAAAAATGTGCGGCGTATTAGGAATTTGCGGCAGTAAAGACGTGGTTTTGGAGCTATACCAAGGACTGAATGCGCTTCAGCACCGCGGGCAGGATGCCGCCGGGATCGCGACATTTTCCGAAAAATTCAACCTGAAAAAAGGCGACGGGCTGGTGCAGAACGTCTTTAATCCAAAAAACCTCGCCAGATTGACAGGCAACATTGGTATCGGCCACGTGCGCTACCCGACCGTAGGCGGCGGCGGTGCGGACGATGCCCAGCCTTTTTACGTAAATTCTCCTTTCGGGATTGCTATGGTCCATAACGGAAACCTGGTAAACTATTTTGAACTGAAAAAAGAACTTTTCCGCAAGGATTTCCGGCATCTTAATTCAGGCTGCGATGTTGAAGCCCTTTTAAACGTTTTTGCGGATGAACTGATGGCGGAAAACCTTTGTAAACTCTCCGCGGAAGCCGTTTACCGAACCGTTAAACGCGTCTATAAACGGGCCGAAGGAAGCTATTCCGCCGTGGCAGTGATTGCCGGGCATGGCATTGTGGCATTCCGGGATCCGCACGGCATAAAACCGCTGGTTATGGGAAAAAAGGATGATGATTACGCCTTTGCCTCGGAAAGCGCGGCGCTTGATATTCTCGGGTACAATACTGTGGGAGATGTCGCTCCCGGTGAAGTTATTTATATCGAAGAAACCCCCAAATTCTTCAAAGAGGGGAGAAGACTTTATCGTAAAAAGTTGGTCACCACTAAACATACGCCCTGCATCTTCGAATGGGTTTATTTCGCCCGCCCTGATTCAGTCATTGAAGGGATTAATGTTTATTCCGCAAGATTCAGGCTGGGCTTGGAACTGGCTAAAAGGGTTAAACAGTTAGGAATAAAGCCTGATGTGGTTATTCCGATTCCAGATACATCCCGCCCGGCGGCGTCTGCGGTTGCCGAATACCTGAAGATACCGCATCGCGAAGGATTAATTAAAAACCGTTATATCGGCCGGACATTTATCATGCCTGATCAAAGCAAACGGGAGCAATCGGTCAGGCAAAAGCTTAATCCGATACGCGAAGAAATAAAGGGGAAAGATGTGCTTGTGGTAGATGACAGCATTGTCCGGGGAACAACTTCCCGGGAACTTGTCAATATGATCAGGGGCGCCGGTGCGAAAAAGGTCTATTTCGGGGTATTTTCGCCGCCTTTAAGGCATCCGTGCGTTTATGGAATTGATATGCAGACAAAGGGCGAATTTATCGCCCGTAACAAGAGCGAAGAAAAAATAGCCAGGGAAATCGGGGTGGATGCCCTTATCTACCAAACCGTGGAAGGACTGATAAAAAGCATCAAGTTCGGAGAATCGGTTTGCACCGCGTGTTTTACTGGGAAATACCCGACCAGGGTTCCGGAAAAATTATTCAGCATGATTGAAAACGAACGCATGGGATTAAAAATTGGCTGTTAATTATTTAACACTTACTATGAAAGGGAAAATATGAAAGCACTAAGAAAGGTCTTGTGCGGATGCATCCTGCTGGCGTCTTTGATGCCGGCATGCGCCGCACCGGCAGGCAAACAGGCCGAAATCCCGAAGGTGCCTGAAGGAGCCCGCGTTTTATCGGCAATCCAGAGCTCGGTTAATGATATCAGCCGGGCCATTAGGCCGAGCATTGCTTACGTGGAAATATCCGTTACCGGCGACCGTGACCCGGATCGACTGAGCGGTGTATTTATTGATGCGGAGAACAATATGTTTATCCCGGCTTATTTAAAGAAAGATACCATCAGGAAAATTTCCGTCTGGATAAATAAGGAGGAATATACGGCAAAACTCGTCCAATCGGATGATAAGCGTTATATGTCAATAATCAAGGTTAAATTGCCGCCCGAAGTTAAAATCTTACCCGTTTCTCTGGAAAAATCCGCCCAGGCGGAAATAGGCGAGTGGCTGATCGGACTTAATTCTTCCGGAAAAGACATGGATTACCAGAAGCTATCGGAAATCGGGATGGTCAGGGGTACCCAGGAAGGCTTTTTTGACCATGTCTTGGTGAACGGATTGAATATCGGTGATGGGACAGTGGTGGTCAATTTGAAAGGCGAGCTTATCGGCATCGGAATCAACGGGCAGATTGTCACCGCGAATGATATAAAACGCGGCATAAATAAGATTTTCGCAAAAGCCAAAAACCCGCCTTCTTTTGAAGAGCAGAAAAAGAAGCCATGGGTCGGGATATATTTTACACCCATCAACGAAGACTATGCGACGGTAAAAGGATTTCCCAAGGAATGCATGCTGGTAGAGGCAGTCATCGGCGAAAGCCCGGCTGACCGGAGCGGCATGAAAGAAGATGATTTAATCATCGAAGTTGATGGCCAGAAGCTGACTAAAAGCGGACCGCAGTTGGCCGAGCAATTCAATAAATATATGGATGCCGAAATGAACAGGGAAATCAGCTTCACGGTTCTGCGTAACGGTGAAACCAAAATAATCAAGTGTAAATTTGAGGAACGCCCGGAACCAAAAGAATTTAAGGCCGAAGATATCGGGCTTAACGTCCAGAATATCACCGATGCCGAATACCGCGGCTGGAAACTGACGCGGCGCGAAGGTGTCCTGGTAACCAACGTTATGCCCGGCAGCCCGGCCGCAACCGCCGAATCGGCCAATGAATACCTGGTTTACCCGGCGGATATCATAATTGAATTCAATTCCATGCCGGTAAATAACCTGGAAGATTTCATCAAAGCCGTGGAAAAAGTGCGCCAGGAAAAGCCCGGCGTGGTCCTGGTAAAACTGTGGCGCGGGACTTTCCAGACAATTCAGGCGTTAAACCTTAAAATAGGGAGGAAATAAGAATGATCCGCAAATTATTTATTATCGTTCTCTTTTTAGCCGGCAGCGTTTGCCTCTTTGCGCAGGAGGCTCCGCCAACTAAAGAAGAGCTGAATAAAGATGGGGCAAACTCAACCGAAGACGAAATGACGGAGTTGATTGAAAACGCCGAAATTACCGAAGAAATAATCGGAGAAGAAAAGGAAAATCCTATCGATGAGAACCAGATTGATGAAGAACCCGCCAAAACGCCTGATGCCGAAGACACCCTGATAAAGAAAATCGATCCGGGCGTGGTGGAAATAAAGCACGAACAAGCCATCGGCAGCGGCTTTATCATCTCTTCAGACGGCTACATCATGACTAACGGGCATGTGGTTGCCTCGGTCCTTTATGATTATGAAGAAGACGACCCTAAAGCAACCGCGAAAAAGATTACCGTCACGCTTTTTGACAATACCCGCTACCAGGCGAAAGTAATCGGCCATTCGCTTGACCCGGATGTGGCCTTAATCAAAATAGAACCGCGCGAACCTTTGACGACTGTTAAGCTGGGGAATTCTGATAACGTAAAAAGCGGACAGAAAGTTTACGCCTACGGCTCTCCCGGCGGTATGAAACGCACGCTCACCGCGGGCATTGTCAGCAACACCGAGCGGACGGATTTGCCCACTTTTACCAAGGTAATCCAAACAGACGCATCAATCAATCCGGGAAACAGCGGCGGGCCGTTGCTTAACGAAGAAGCCGAAGTAATCGGGATTAACACCTACGGCGGGCGCACCGGAATCGGGTTCACTATTCCGATAAATTTTGTGCTTGTCCTCAAGGAACATTACCTTAAATACGGTTATTTCAAAAGGGCTGACTTCCCGTTTTTTATCAATAGCGAAATTTACGACGAGATGGCGCAGGTCCTCGGCGTTTCCGAAGGAATCCTGATTGATTATGTCGTTCCGGATTCACCGGCGGCCAAGGCAGGGTTAATGACCGGCGATATCATGGTCGAGCTTAACGGCAGCCATGTTTCCGCCAAGGATAAAGCCCAAATGCGCGATTTCACCTGGAAATTGAGCACCATGGAAATCGGGTCAACGGTAAAGCTGAAAGTGCTGCGCGGCAAAAAAGGCGCTTACAGCGAACATTTGATTACCGGCAAGCTGCTTGAGGATGAACCGGCCGTTGAATATGCCTACCAATTCGGCGAGCTTAAAGAATTAAGATACGACGACCTCGGTTTAGGCGTCAAGAGGATGACAACCGCCACCAGCCTGCTTTACCGCATACCGACGCTAAAAGGAGTGAGAGTGGTCAGGGTAAACGGCATAGCCGACAAGGCCGGGATTGCCACGGGAGATATTATTACCCATGTTGGCGAACAGCCGATTGAAGGGCTGGATGACTTCCGCGCGGAACTGGAAAAGTTTTTGGTTAAAACGCAAAAATACATCCTGATTACCCTTCAGCGAGGGAACGATACGGTTAAAACAGCGCTTAAACCGAATTACGAGCTTTCCGATAAAAAGATTGTCCTGATTTCCCCTGAGGGAAAATCCGAATACGCTGAACTGATTAACCGGTTCCTGATTACAAACGGCTGCACCATAATTAATTTTAAGCCCGGAGATAAAAAGAGCGAGAAGCTCGAATTTGATGCGGTCTTTCTGATCAACGGCGCAGGTGTCGAAAACCTCTGGTCGGATAAAGCCGTTCTGGAAATAATCAAACTGGCTGTTGACCGGAAAAAAATAATCGGTGCGGTCGGCGGAGCTTCCATCGCGATTCTTTATGCGGATAATTCATTGGCCGATAAGAAAATAACCACCGACGAAACCTTTTCCAAACAGATTATGGAAAAGACCAAAAAATATACCGGCAAACCAGTCGAGCAGGATGGCTTATTGGTAACCACAACCGCCTTTGAGAAAAAAATCGTCAGGTACTTTTTGAATGAATTCAGGAATGCAATCAAAGGCAATGAATAAAGCTTTCCCCGCTCCGATTTTAGACCGGGGATAAGCGAAACCCCGTACCCGATAGTGGTGCGCGGGTAACTGAATTTAAGGAGACATGCGATGCCTAACAAGAAGTTCCGCAACGTGGTTTTGGCAGGCGCTTCGGCTTCCGCTCCGGAACGGGCGGTCCTGGGGCAATCTTACCGGCAATATCTGGCAAATGTCGTCAGGGACGCCCTGGAATCCGCGCACCTTACCACGGCGGATGTCCAAATCGGCGCGATCTCCTATAATGAGCGAAATATCACCGAAGGCGCTCTTGGTAGCGTCGTTGCCGATGCCTTAGGCATGAGCCCTATTCCTTTCATCTCCGTCTCGCAGGCATGCCCGGCCGGCGGCATCTGCGCCGATATTATCTGGAATTATATCGGAACCGGACGGTATGACGTCGGCATAGTCCTGGGGATTAATAAGCCTGATAACTTCGATTTCCGCGATGCCATGGGTCCTATCGGCAACTGGTGCGATTTTGACCATATGCTCGGATTCACCCACGAAAACTACGGCGCCCTGCGCGGTGAATATTATAAACTGAAATACGGCTATGACGATAAAGCCGCCGCCAAATGGTCTTACCAGTGCCACTGGTACGCCCGCAAAAACCCGATGGCATTGCATAATTCCGGCCCATTGCCGACCGATGACGAGCTTAATGAGCAGTCTCCGGCCGGATACCGGATGCGCACCGCCACCGGGCGCAATATGGCCACCTGCCTTATCCTGATGAGTGAGGAAAAAGCCAAGAAACTCGGCCTTCCGCCGATTTATATGAACGTTTCATATATGCACCGGCCGATTTATATCGGCAACCATTATTTCTTCCAGGATAAAAACGGTAATTTCGATAAATACGATATGGCTGACCAGCCGGCGATAAAACTGGCCGCCGCCGAAGCCTACGAAATTGCCGGCATCAAGCCGGAAGATATTGATATCGCCCAGGTGCACGACCTTTCGCTTTACGACGGCATCATGGCAATGGAATGGCTCGGCATCTGCCAGCCGGGAAAAGGCGGCCATTTTGTTCTGGACGGACAAACCGCCATAGACGGGAAATGCCCGACCAATACCGATGGCGGCGCGATTGCTTTTGCGCATTCTTCCGCCGGAGGCGATTTCCAGTCCAAGGCATACGAAAACTGGCTCCAGCTTACCGGAAAAGCCGGTGAGCGACAGGTTAAAGACCCGAAAGTTACCGTTGCCCATGCCTACGGAACGCATCATTCGCTTGATGTAGTCGGCGTTGTCAGGAAAGGAACAAGTTAAATGAATAATCAATTCCCTGAACTCATCCCGCGTTTGGAAAGCTATTCCACCATAAAAACCTGGCGCGAGCGCGCCGGCAGGTACCGTTTGGAAGGGACGCGCTGCAGGGAATGCGGCGAAAAATGGTTTCCCCCGCGCACCGGTTTGCCCTGCCCAAAATGCCACAAGAGCAATATGGAACCTTACGAATGCACCCGGACCGGCGAGGTTATCTCACTGCAACTCGAAGTGATGGGCTACCCGGCAATGGGCTATGGTGAACTCGCCCCGCGAAAAATCTGCCTGATACGGCTTGATGACGGCATACATATAATAAGCGAAGTCATGGATTGCGGAGAAGCCGATGTCCAGCCGGCAAAACCGACTGAGGGGAAGCCGGGCACCCGCGTAAAAATGGTCTTTCGCAAGCACAAGCGGGAAGACAGCGGCAACTGGATGTACGGATATAAGTTTGTCATTGACAAATAAAAACTGATGACCCCGCTTATATATCTTATTCTTTTTATCCTCCACACAATAGTTTTCGGCTGGCTCTACATCCGGAAGAGGCATCTATACCACCTTATCTTTACAGTCGGGTTTATCTGCCTAATCATCTATTATTCGGCGCTGGTCATGAAAAAGGAGATTGAGTGGCTGGAATGGGTCAGGTGGCTTGGAATCGCGCTGTTTGCGGTTGCCACGCCGCCCCTGCTCATAAAAATAATCAGAATGATATCCGGACGTAATGCCTGTTGATATGTTAGTCGGATAAATAGAGGATATCCTTGAAGTTAGCATTGCAGCTCTGGATAAGCACGCCGGGAAGGCCTTTAAACCGGGGTGGATTTTCATCCGGCATTATCACCTCGAATTGCAGTTCGTTATTCAGGTAACAACCCGCCGAATTATCCTTTGTCTTTATCATTAACGTATTCCATTTAGCCGGGTCAATCCGTGCGGGCAAAGGCAAGTCTTTGATGGGTTTATCTTCGCCGGCGCCCCGGGTGTATCTTTTAAAAACCAGCCTGTTATTATAAAAGCCATAGTAATACATCTCGTTTATCTTCTTGAAGGCGAAAGCCAGCCCAAAAAGGTGATCCTTGCCTGTTTGTTCGGCTAATTGAACATCTATCGATAAGGTATAATTACCCTCCGGATTTACATTATTGCTGACAGTTATATAAGCCCCGTCGGGACTCTTGCCGCGAATTTGCCCGGCCTCGGCCATAAAGACGTTATTTTCAAAAAGCTCCCAGCCTATCAGGTCCTTGCCGTTAAAAAGGGATTCCATCACGCCTTTTTCCATTTGCATGGATTTACTGTTAAGCTTCGCCGTGCGCTCTTCAATTTCCTTATTCCCGGGCTCCATTTTAGATAAGTGCTTCAGCAATTGGAGCAGATAGTCCTCGCCGCTGTCCTGGTATTTATCCGCCAGCTCCAGGAACTTTCCCAGGTACTTGCGGTTGATATCATCAAGCTCTTTCCTTATTTTTTCATATTCGGTTTGATACGACGCGATTTTACCCTGGATTAACTGGAGCTGTTTGGGCAATTCCGTTTTCGCTTTCAGCAAATCAGAGGCCTTGTTAAAATCATTCATTGCTTCGGTTGCTTCCCTGAGATTCCAATACATCACGCCGCGTTCAAAATACAAATCGACAAAATCCGGAGCCTCCTGAGCCGCTTTCTGGAAACATTCCAGCGCGGATTGGTATTCCTTGTTTTTAATCAAATCCCGGGCCTTATTGAGATATACCCGGGCGGAGTCTTCATCGCCTCGTGCCGGGTCCGACATGCCCAGCAGCACGAAAACCAAGGCGAAAATTACTCCTGCAAATACTTGATGTTTACGAAACCGACTTTGCATCTTTGCACCCATAAGCCCATTTGCCCTTTAAAAATATCCTTATCTTTCACTTTAACTTCCAGGGCGGATTCCCCGTTGATATAGGCGCGCAAAACCTTATCCGCCACGTCAATCTGCAGCCGGTTCCACTCGCCTTTGCGGTAGCCTTTCGGCAGTGGATTTGTCCCCAGGACCTCCGGCGGCTTGCCGGGAATGAAATGCAGCGCCTCCATTGAGCGGTCGTCAATCATGGAAATTGCCACTGAATCATCAGAATCTGAAAGATGCCCCAAAAGTATTCCGACCGCCGTAGTGCCGGCAAGATTATAATAAGATTCGCCGATTTTAAACTCCATGGAAACCTTAAAATTATTCTCGAGCTGGACTTGCTGTCGGATATTTATCATCGGTTCTTTGCCGTCGCAAACCATGATTTTATCGTTTTCCACTCTCCAAGCCGAAGGGTTTTTGGGTTCCCATCCATCCATCGTGCTGCCCATAAAAATGCTCTTCCAGCGCGGGAACAAACAACTTTTCTTGACTTCATCAAGGAGTTTCAGTGCTTCGGCGTTTTCCGGGTCGAATTCCAGGACGCGCGCCAGGGCATCTTCCGCCAATAAATTATCCTTAAGCTTAAGCTTCTTCGCCGCCTGAAGGAGCTGTTTGATGTATTCCTGCTCCAATGCCGCGCCCTCCTTGCGGGATGCTTCCAGCGTGGTTAAATACTGCTCAGATTTTTTCTTTAACGCCT
>JAGVQN010000116.1 GCA_020051675.1 Candidatus Brocadiia bacterium | reverse complement strand
ACTTTCTTTTTATTATTTATTACTCTTTGGATTACGAACTTCCCATTTAACAAGAAAATCCGGGTTAATCACAATTTCTCCTGTACTTTTAAATCGATATTCTCCTTTTGGTGCGGGTTGAACTTTATAGGGCAGGGTAAAATCTTCCTTTGTATCGGCACGTTTGATAGTAATAACTTTTTTATTCACTCCAGTAATAATTCCATGAAATTGAATCTGTTCAGTTAACTTATCTTTTGAATCATAATAACTAATCCCAACTAAAAGACGTTTTCCAATATAATTTTTCATACTATTTCTTTCTCAATTCCGGGGACGCCTGATTATTATATAATAGTAGAGGCCAGTCCCGCTGTCAATTCTTATCTGCCTTTAAGTCTTTTCCTGTTTTCCGGCTGTTTCAGGTAATTATTTTTAGAAACGATGCTCCTGCCTAATCTTTTTTCCAGTTCTTTGCGGGCGTTACCGGAGATTTTCCCTCCGGCTTTGGCATCGGACTGCAGTTTGGGTATTCCGCGTGAATCTTCGTTGCGGTGGATTTCCGTGGTGGCACGCTCCCCTAACATCGTAAAAATCAGCTCGAAATCGTCCATATGGTCGCGCAGGTTTTGACGCTTCAAGCCTTTAAGATTCTTATACTCGCCGGGAGTAACGCCGAAGGTTGCCTTGGATATCTCGGCGGTTAATATCTCGTATTCTTTCTCTTCTTTTGCGCCGCGCTTTTGCCATTCATCCGTCAATTCTTCTCGGATGGCAATGCCGCGCATCCGTTTTTCTATCCAGTCGTCGCTGTAACCTTTCGCCTTATATAATGCCCGTGTGCGCTTGGTGGCAAGTTCCGGGTCTTCTATCTCCTGCACCCTTTCATATCCCACCTTAGCCAACCAGCGTTTGAACGGCTCTGCCTTGGGCGAAGGAATTGATTGGATGATACGGAAAATCCCCTCGGTATTGGCACAGTTTAGCTTTTGGGTACCGCCCGCAGTTTGGATAGAAAGGGGGGTGGCAATTTGCCCCCACCCTTTGGCAATCTCAGGATCCCTTCGGCGCATATCCTTAATATACCCGGCTGGCTGGACTGAATCCGTCAGAGCCGAAACCACATCTTCAATCACAAACCACCACTCATTTTTATGGATAGTTTTCCTGATGGCTTTCTTCCTGAAAACAGCTATTTTCGTGGTGGGTATCAATTCTTTTCCCATAGATTCGCTCCTTATTTATCCTATTAACCCACCCCATATTTTACCTTTCCCAAAGAAAGAGTCAATATTAAAACTTTGCTTAAAAGTTCAAAGGTTCGATAGTCAAAAGTTTCCCGAAGTAGATTTTCCTCTCCCCTTGCGGGAGAGGTAGGGTGAGGGGTAAAATATTTGTCACCCTCCCCCACCCCCTCCCATCAAGGGAGGGGAGGGATTAATAATAATCCATGACTTCGTTTGGTTAACATATTGCCTTAATTCTTATCCTGTTTATTTTGACTTTCCATGTTTTTATGCTATCGTGTTAGCTAATATGTATCCTCAACTTTGGAAAATACCGGTTTTAGGGTTGCCCATCTACTCCTACGGCTTTATGATAATGCTCGGCTTCCTTGCCGGCATCTGGGTAGCCAGCCAGCGCGCCAAGCGTGAAGGGCTTAATCCGGAAATCATCTTCGATTTCGGCATCATCGCCATGATTGCCGGCATCATCGGCGCCCGCATCGCCTATATCATCATATTCCCTTCGGAATTCACTAAGTATAATTCGTGGGATATATTCAATATCTTCGACGGCAACTTAAATACCTTCGGTATCATAGCCGGATGGTTCCTGCCCTTTGCCTTGATGCTATGGAAAGGGAAGAAAATATCCTTTAACCGCTTTGCCTGGCTTCTGCCGCTTTCCATTATCTCCGCGGTTATTGCCGGAAGAATCATTTATCTGGCGTTTAATTACGGCGATTACGATTTCTCGCTCTTCGCCATCTGGAAAGGCGGGCTGGTTTTCTACGGCGGCTTAATCATGGCAACACCCGCCGGCTTGTACTATATCTGGAAGAAGAAGATAGGCGTTTTAAAGATAGCCGATATCGTCTCCCCATCGGTCGCCTTGGGACTGGCCTTCGGCAGAATCGGATGCCTCTTAAACGGATGCTGTTTCGGCAAGCTGGCAACCGACAGCCACATAGGGATTTGCTTCCCGAACCTTAGCGCCGCGACAGATGCCCTTCCGTTAAACAATCCGGTCTTTGCCAGCCAATTAAATGAACACCTCATTTCCACAGACGCGCTATGCAGCCTGCCGGTCTACCCGACCCAGGTGTTCGAGGCTATCTTTTGCGTCGGACTTTTTGTATTTCTGGCAATACTTTCCAACCGGAAGCCCAAACATGGACTGATATTGGGCTTGCTAATGCTTCTCTACAGCGCGGGCAGGTTTACGATTGAATTCTGGCGAGGCGATAAAGACGGGGTTTTATTGGGCCTGACCGATTCCCAGCTTATCAGCCTTGGCGTGATAATCTTCGCAATCGCGTTTCTGGTTTATATTTGCAGGAAGCCGGCCAAAGAAGTTCCCGCTGCTTAAGGCTTGGTGTTTTCCAGCAAATCGATAACAATCTTATCCGTTTTCACTGCCTTGGCTTCACCTTCGAAATTAAGTATCAGGCGGTGGCGTAAAGCCGGCACGGCGACTTTTTTGATATCGTCCATTGCCAGGTTATAACGCCCTTCTACCAGGGCATTAATCTTACCGGCCAGGACAATCGCCTGCGCCCCACGCGGGCTTGAGCCGTAACGGACATATTTCTTCACCGATTCAACGGCATCGGGGGAGCCGGGATGCGTTGACTGAATCAAACGTGCAATATAATTTTTGAGGTGCGATGCCACCGGCACTTCCAGAATAAGTTTTCTAAGGGCCAAGACCTCATCGGCCTTAAAAACCGTTTCGACCGCGATATCACCCCCACCGGTCGTGCGCGTCATTATCTCTTCCAAATCCGCCACACGCGGATTTTCCACAATCGTTTTAAAGAAGAAACGGTCAAGCTGGGCTTCCGGCAATGGATAAGTCCCTTCCATCTCTATCGGGTTCTGGGTCGCCAGCACAAAGAAAGGCTGCTCCAAAATATAACGGGTTCCGGCAATGGTCACCGCGTTTTCCTGCATCGCTTCAAGAAGGGCTGATTGCGTCTTCGGGGTGGCGCGGTTTATCTCGTCAGCCAGGATGATATTACCGAATATCGGGCCTTTCTGGAACTGGAAGACCTTCTGCCCTTTTTCGTTATCCACAACCAGGTTCGTCCCGGTGATATCCGCCGGCATAAGGTCAGGCGTGAACTGTATCCGCGAGAATTTAAGGTTTAGGCATCTGGCAATAGTTTTAACCAGGAGCGTCTTACCTATTCCGGGCACGCCTTCCAGAAGCACGTGGCCACCGGCTAAAACAGAAACGAGCACCTGGTCAATCACTTCCCGATTGCCAACAATCACCTTGCTGATTTCGCCCTTCAGCGCTTTCAGCTTGTCGATATACCCGCGGATAATTTCGATATCGTTCATGTTATTTAATATACTTGCTTTAATAACATATTGTCAAATATTTTGCCTTAGAAATAATTTTAATTATACTATATAGCTATGATTATCACCATAGACGGCCCGGCCGGGACCGGCAAAAGCACGGTCGCGAGATTGCTGGCAAAGAGATTAGAATATCGTTATCTTGATACCGGAGCGCTTTACCGCGTCATAACCTACCAGGCATTGAAGAATAAAATCTCCGCCGATGACCCTGCAAGGATGGCAAAGCTCTTAAAATCTATCCGTGTCTCGTTTAAAGAAGGAAAGGCTTCCCAGCAGGTTATGCTTAATGGGAAAAACCTGACCGGTGAAATACGCAGACCCCATATCACCAACAATGTGTACCAATATGCGGAGCTGCCTCTGGTTCGCAAAGCCATGCTGAAGATACAGCGGGAAATCGGCAAAAAGCATTCAATCGTCGGAGAAGGCAGGGATTTAGGCAGCGTGGTTTTTCCCGATGCTAAAATTAAATTCTATCTTAACGCCACGGTAAAAGAACGTGCCCTGCGCCGTTATAAAGAGCTGAAGAAAAAAGGGATAAAAGATTCCTACAGTAAAGTATTAAAGGAAATAAAGGAGCGGGATAAACGCGATACAACCAGGAAGCTCGCTCCGCTAAGAAAGGCAAAAGGCGCCATCAGGGTGGATACGACCAGTCTTTCTATCCAACAGGTAATTAATAAGTTATTAAAACTCGCCTGCTGTATCCTGGAAGCGGACAGGTTAATACAAATTAAATGAACAATCTCCTTTATACATTAGTTATCTTTTTCGTGCGCTGGATAATGATTGTCCATGGATTCCGGTATTCCGGCAACCGCAATATCCCCAAGGCCGGCGGCGCCATCATCGCTTCCAATCACCAAAGTTATCTGGACCCGGCCATATTGGCATCCGGTTCACCGCGCCATGTTCATTTCCTCGCCCGGCAGGAATTATTTGAGTTCAACTGGTTTTTTAAAATATTAATCAGTTCGCTTAACGCCGTGCCGCTGGAGCGGCGCAAGTTTAATTCGGAAGGACTCAGGAAAACGATTGATTATCTTACCGAAGGTGAAGTATTTATAGTTTTTCCGGAAGGCACGCGCACCCCGGACGGAACGATTAGACCGTTTAAGCCCGGCATGACCACCTTATCGCTCAAAGCCGGCGTCCCGATTATTCCAGCGCGCATCACCGGAGCCTTTGAATCCTGGCCCAGGACAAGTAATTTCCCGAAACGGCGCTATCCTATCAGCGTCACATACGGTGAGCCGATTATCCCCGGTAAAGATGAATCGCCGGATGAAATCTGCAGAAAACTTTACGAGCGGGTTACTAATCTAAAGTAATAAGACGCATCCTAGACGCTGACTTTTTCCAATGCTTTTTCATAGAGCGCTACAGTCTCATCAGCCATTTTCTTTGATGTGAAATTCTCGCTGACAAAAAGGCGGGCTGCTTTGCCTATTCTTAAAGCTTCTTCTGGATTGTTGAAAATATGGATAATTTTCCCCTTTATGGCATCGGCGTTATCCGGCGGTATATAATAACCGGCCTCGCCGTCTTTGACCATCGTATAAATATCGCTTATGCCGGAAACTATCACCGGTTTTTCCAGCGCCATGGCTTCCAATAAAGTTATGCCCACTCCCATACGGCTAATCGGAAAGACAAATATATCCACCATCGGCAAGACCTGATAATATGAATCCATCGAAGGGATAAACACCGCTTTTTTCTGCAGGCCCAGTTGAACCACCTGGCGGCGCAATTCGTCTTCAAGCGAACCTTCGCCGATAATCAAAAACTGGACGTCATAATTATTTTCCACCAGCCATTTCCCCGCTTCCAGGAAATACTGATGACCGCGCCATTTCTCCAGTGGACCGACAATTCCGATAATACGCTTCCCGTTCTTCTCTTTCGGCAAATCAACCGGCTTAATTCGGCCGGAATCGATGCCGGCATAAACAACCTCTATCAATTCTTTAGGGGTTTTCCAATCGTTAACCAGATGCTCGCGTGCGGATTCCGTGGTCGCGATTATATTTTTTATCCATTTCTTGTTTATCTTAAGCTTATGAGTCAGTAGTTGTATATTAGGGATTGTCACCAGATACGGCCGTTTCATCCGCTGCGCCAGCGAACCGGCCAAACCGGCCAGGCGGTTATGGGAAAAATGCATGTGGATAATATCCGGATAGTTATTATTAAGCTCCTTAACGAATTCCGCGCAGAAAAACAAGCCGTCAACGGTCTTAAGCAAAGACGGATATTCTTTAACCTGGATTTTGCGTGATTTAAACTCATCCACCAGCTTGCCGCCGGCGGTGATTACCTGAAGATTATGCCCGCGCTTTTTCAGTTCTTCCGCCAGGTACAAGGTATACAACCCGACACCGCGGTATTCCAACATTCCGGATACGATAAGAATTTTCATAGGTTATTCAGTGCGGATTTTATACGCTTAACCGACAGGCTATCCATTATGAATAAAAAAACGATTTATCCTTCCAGGACAAATGTAATGTTCATGTGGACGCGGTATTCTATGATTTTTCCTTTTTCCACTTTGGCATTAATCTTGGTTACTTCCAAGCCGGTAATCCCGCGCAGTGTTTTGGAAGCCCTTCTCATGCCTTCTTCAATCGCCTCATTAATGCCTTTTGGGGAAGAACTCACTATTGAGGTCACTCTTGCAATTGCCATATTAACTCCTTTAGCGGTTGTTAGGCATCGCCATACAAAGTAGGGGGATGTCGTTATAACCGCGCTTTATCCCGATAATACACCGGGATTTACATTATTTATTAAAATAATCCTTGAAGCTGATTAAAAAGACGATGACGGCAACCGCCAGGAAACGCCATTTTTCAGCGCCGAACACTTCAGACCACGGATTAAGTTTGACATCTCCTGCACCGCCGCGGTAAGCAGTCAGGCGGGGAATCCAGCGCGGGACATTCTTGCAAAAATCGGCGTATTTCTCGCCGAACTGCATGCTCAACCGCGACTCCTCGTATAATACTACAAAATGATAATAGACATAACCGGCCACCACGAAAACAGGAATCAGCCAGAAAAGTTTCCCTATCGCAATCAATCCGCACCCGATTAATAAATTACTGTGATACAAAGGATTTCTCATATGGCTGTAAGGACCGGTCAGGGTCAGCCACTTGCCTTCTTCCCTTTTATAAACGGTGCGCTTCCCGCAATACCTTATTCCGAAAACCGCAAGGTCACGCCTATCAAAAGCAATCCGCCCCCAACAGACCATATCCCCATGGGGTTTTCATATGGTTTCATGAATGCATTATACGGCTTATCAAACAGAAAGATAACCAGGACAAACGGCACATAAAGAAGATGCCTGTGCCGGAAGAAAAATAGTCCGATTTTTACTGACATAATAGCTGGAATTATATATAAAACCTGCTATTATTCAAGAAAAATAGATTGGCTTCTTATGCAGGAAACAGTAATAGTCCTTGATTTTGGCGCGCAATACAGCCAGCTGATTGCCCGGCGGGTGCGCGAGCATAATGTCTACTGCGAAATACTCCCCTTTAGCGCGTCGCTTGATAAAATACTGCTCCCCGGTTTAAAAGGCATCATCCTTTCCGGTGGCCCGGCAAGCGTCTATGCTAAAGGCGCCCCTCGGATAGACAAGAAAATATTCTTTACCGGCGTTCCGGTTCTCGGCATCTGTTACGGAATGCAATTAGGAGCGCTTCTATTAGGAGGAAAAGTCTCATCAGCACCGTCACGCGAATACGGAAAAACCAATTTAAAAGTGACCGATAAAACCGGCCTTTTAAAGGGATTGCCAAATGAAATGACTGTCTGGATGAGCCACGGAGACCAGGTAAGCCGGATGTCTTCGGATTTCAAAGGAATCGCCCGAACCGCCAATTCACCTTATGCCGCCGCTTACCACAAACGGCTTCCTTTCTGGGGAGTCCAGTTCCACCCTGAAGTAACCCATACGCCGCTTGGCAAAAAAGTATTCAAGAACTTCCTGTATAATATATGTAAATGCTCCGGCAACTGGCAGATGGCATCATATGCCAAGGAAACGATTAAAAAGGTCAGGGAAGAGGTTGGAAACAAGAAAGTTATTTGCGGGCTTTCAGGAGGAATCGATTCATCCGTTGCCGCAGTCCTGATAAACAAAGCCATCGGCAAAAACCTTACCTGTATCTTTGTCGATAACGGGCTTTTGAGGCAGGATGAGAAAGAAGAAGTCAAGAACAATATCGCCCGCCATTTCAAGCTTAAGCTTATCGTGGTTGACGCGGTTCAAAGCTTTGTCACTAAACTTAAGGGCGTGACCGATCCGGAGAAAAAGCGCCATATCATCGGCCACGAATTCATCTCCGTATTCAACCAGACAGCCAAAAAGCTCGGCAAGGTTGATTACCTCGTCCAGGGCACGCTTTATCCGGATGTGATAGAAAGTGTTTCTGCCTGGGGCGGACCGACCGCCAAGATAAAAAGCCACCACAATGTCGGCGGCTTGCCGAAAAATATGCCATTCAAATTGATTGAACCATTGAAATACTTGTTTAAGGATGAAGTCAGGGAAATCGCCCGTGTGCTCGGATTCCCCAAACGCATCATTAACCGGCAACCCTTCCCCGGACCGGGGCTGGGCGTCAGGATTGTCGGCGAAGTCACCGCGGAAAGATTAGCCGTTCTTAGGAAAGCCGATGCCATCGTCCGCGAAGAAATCGAAGCCTACCAATCGATAACTCGCAATCCGCCCCCCACAGGGGGACTCCCTATCAATCGGGTGTCCCCGAAACGAAGTGGAGCGGGGCAATTGAGGCTTTGGCAATACTTTGCCGTGCTTCTGCCGATAAGCTCGGTCGGCGTGATGGGCGATGAACGCACTTATGAAAATACCGCCGTTATCAGAGCCGTGGAATCAACCGACGGAATGACTGCAGACTGGGCAAGGCTCCCCTACGAACTCGTTACCACTATCTCATCGCGCATCACCAGCGAAGTACGCGGCATAAACCGGGTCGTCTTTGACATCACCTCCAAACCGCCCTCTACCATAGAATGGGAATAAAACCATAAAAAAATCTTGCCATCTTTACATATTTCGTGTAGTTTATTTCTCCATCTTCTAATTAACTGACGGAGAGAAACGACGTCCCCGAAATCCCGCTTTGCGGGATGGAGCGGGATTAACTAATTAACGGAGGACTTTATGTTTGACACAAATGATTTTCTGACCGAAGAGCAAGTTGCCATGCGCCAGCTGGCGCGCGAGATAGCCGAAGAAAAGATGAAACCGGTCCGCGCCAAATACGACGAAACCGGCGAATTCCCCTGGCCCATCATGAAAGTGCTGGCTGATGCCGGCCTTTTCGGCGCGTTCATCCCGGAAGAATACGGCGGCACCGGCGGTAAAGTGATGGATATGTGCATCATTACGGAAGAACTGAGCAAGGTCTGCTCAGGCATCGCTCTCGGTTATGCCGGGACAGCCCTGGGCACATTCCCGATTATCCTTTACGGCAACGACGAGCAGAAAAAGAAATACCTGCCTGATATCGCCGCCGGGAAAAAGCTCGCTGCGTTCGGATTGACCGAAGCCAATGCGGGCAGTGACGCAGCCGGAATCAAAACCACCGCGACCAAAGACGGCGATTATTATATCCTTAACGGCACCAAACAATGGATAACCAACGGAGGCGAGGCGGAAACGTATTCGGTCGTCGCCATCACGGATAAAACCAAAGGCCCCAGGGGCGCCACCGCATTCATCCTGGAAAAAGGCATGCCCGGATTCAACTTCGGCAAGAAGGAAAACAAGATGGGCATCCGCGCCTCGGCAACCCGCGAGCTTGTCTTTGAAGACTGCAAAATCCATAAATCACAACTGCTCGGCAAAGAAGGACAGGGATTCTTTGTCACCATGCGGACATTTGATAACACCCGCCCGGGCGTGGCGGCGCAGGCATTAGGCATTGCCGAAGGCGCGTTGGAAGAAGCCGTCAAATACGCGCGCGAACGCAAACAGTTCGGGCAACCGATTATCTCTTTCCAGGGATTACAGTTCCTGCTGGCTGATATGGCAACCCAGGTGCAGGCAGCCAAGCAACTGGTTTATGCCGCGGCGCGCGCGGTGGATGCCAAGCATCCTAATATGAGCGCCCTTTCTGCCATGGCAAAGTATTACGCATCCGATGTCGCCATGAAAGTTACGACCGATGCGGTCCAGGTCTTCGGCGGATACGGCTATATGAAAGAATATCCGGTGGAGAAGATGATGCGTGACGCCAAGATTACCCAGATTTACGAAGGAACTAACCAGATTCAGCGCGAAATAGTCGCCTTAGAACTCATTAAAGAATCGGCTCGAAGGGGTAAATAATATATATCCCCTTTGGGAAAACCCCTTTTGTCGAGTGGTTTTCCCAAACCTTTTCCGCAACGAGATGCGCGACGCCAAGATTACCCAGATATACGAAGGCACTAACCAGATTCAACGTGAAATCGTGGCGCTGGAATTAATAAAGGAATCCGCCAGACGGGGGAAAATAGAACTTAGATAGCCGATGGGTTGACTATGGCGCCTGCCGTTAGGAAAGGCCTCCTTTACATCCAAACAACTCTAAGTCCAATCCGGGTAATCTGGCGGTATCTGTCCGGACGTTCTTCCTGATGCCGAAATTCATAATCATGTATAAAAAAGGATGGTGCATATTCCCGGAAAATCTCCTGAATATAGAAGACATCCTGGTGAATTCCTTTTTAACCCACATCGTCCCGGACTGCAGTTCATAAGGGGTCATCTGTTTCGGCTTAAAGACAACGGTGGAATGGTCGTAATATTTCCAGTCGGTCGTAAGCAAGCGCTCTTCCCTTTTCAGCTTTTCATACGTCCTTGTCCCGGGATAAGGCGTTAAAACATTGAAGGAAGCCGTCCCGATTTTATTCCTTTGCAAAAACTTAAGCGTTTCCGGGAATATCGCTTTGGTGTCGGTATCAAAACCGAATACCATGGAAGCATGGAAATGGATGCCGAATCCTTTTATTTTCTTTATCGCGTCTTCCATTCCCTTAATATCCTTGATTGATTTGCGCATGACTTTCAACTGTGTCAGGGAAACGCTTTCCAGCCCGAAAAACAAGGCAACGCACCCGCTTTCCGCCGCCAGTTTCATAAGCTCCGTATCATGGACAAATGAAATAGACGCCTGCCCGACCCACTTGATCTTATAAGGCTTTATCGCCCGGAAAAGCTCTTTGGCGTAATTGGGCTTCCCGATGATATTATCATCCAGGAATATATATATCTTGCCTTTGGAATCCTCGATGTCGCGGACGACATTGCTTATCGGCGCGTGCCGTATTTCTTTGCCGAATATATCGGAGACGCAGCAAAACTCGCAGCTATACGGGCATCCGCGGGTGGTCATCACCGGAATGACATTGAATAATCTCTTCTTGGTTTCTTTCCTGTACTTAAGCGGGATATACCGCTCCAGGGAAGGTTT
>JAGVQN010000087.1 GCA_020051675.1 Candidatus Brocadiia bacterium | reverse complement strand
GCCATCAAACCGGCTTCCAGGCTTTCCGTGTCGCGCATTTCACCCAGCATTATTACATCAGGATCCTGCCGGACCACGTATTTTAAAGCCGAGGCAAATGTTTTGACGTCAAGCCCGACCTCGCGCTGGTTGATGAATGATTTGCCGTCCTTAAAAAGGTATTCGATCGGGTCTTCTATGGTGATGATATGGCAACGGCGGTTATTATTAATGTATTGGAGGATAGCTGCCAAAGTGGTGGATTTCCCGGAACCGGTCGGCCCGGCAACGATAATCAGCCCTTCCTGGAACAGGGCAATTTTTTTCAGTATCGGCGGCAGGTATAGTTGCTCGAAAGAGGGGATTTCCGTATTTACCCGGCGCACCGCCACCGCCACGCTTCCCCGGTCGCGGAAGACGTTTATCCGGTACCTGCCCCAGCCGTCAATATTATAGGCGAAGTCAATATCGCCTTCCTGCTCGTATTCTTTTTTCTGCTTTTCCGATAGTATCTCGTAAATCAGGCGCTGGACGTCCGCATCGCCCAGGACGCGCGGGCCGGCTTCGTGCGGGATTGTGGCAATGCGGAAAATCGGCTTTAAATTCGCCTTGAGATGCAAATCCGACCCCTTATTCTTGCTCAAGGCGATAAAGAGCTTTTCGATATCCTTGAGGTTTTGCGGGGCTACCGGTTCTAGAGTTTCTTTTTCAGCTGGCATATGGTTGATTTTATTAAGTTACCGTGAGGAAGTCAATATTTAGAGCTTATTTCATAACATAACTACCGGTGCTGATTGTCATTCTGAGCCCTTCGTATGTTACTCTGAACGCAGCGAATAGCCCCGTAACGAGATTCTTCGGTCGCTGTGCTTCCTCAGAATGACGAGAGCGAAGAAATCAGGGTGGCAAGGCGAAGAGTGTTATGAAATATGCGCTAAGTATTTTTATTATTTATCATTTTTCAGCGAAACTTTTTGCATCCAGGGGTGTTTATATATAACAGAAAGGAGAAATGAAATATGAAAAAAAGCATATTGATAGCAATAGCGCTAATCCTGGTTATCGGATTAGTCTCCACGCAGGTAATGGCGGAAAACAAAGGCAAAGGCGATAACAAAGACGATACGAAAAGCGGCAAGGTTGACCAGCTGGGCGATGGCGACAGCGGGCAGGGCAATGATGAAAACTTCGCTCCCGGCGAACCCAACCCTAACGCCCCGAAAGAAAAGCCGAAAGGCAGGCCGATTCCTCCCGAAAAGAGGGAAAAGATTAAAAAGGAATTTGACAAGGACGGCGACGGCAAACTGAGCGATGACGAAAAAGCCGCGGCCAAGCAGGAACTCGAGAACCGCCGGGCTGAATTCATTAAGAAGTTTGATAAAGACGGCGATGGCAAGCTCAATGATGATGAAAAGAATGAAGCCAGGAAGTTCGTTGAACAGCAGGAGAGGGAAAGAAACAAAGAAAGGATACTGGGGAAATATGACGCGGACGGAGACGGCAAATTAAGCGATGAGGAGAAATCAAAGTTCGAAGCCGACCGAGAAGCGTTTAAAGGCAAGATGCTGGAAAGGTTCGACCAAAACGACAACGGCAAGCTGGAAGGCAACGAATTAAAGATGTTCGAGCAGTTAAGGCACAGGATTCACCAGGAAATCCTTAAAAGATTCGATACGGACGGCGACGGCCGCCTGAATGATACCGAAAAGTCCGCGGCCAAAACCGAATTCGAAAAGCGCAAAGGCGAATTTATCAAGAGATTCGATAAGGATGGTGACGGGCAATTAAGCGCGGATGAAAAAGCGCATGCCAAGAATGAATTCAAAGCCAAAAGGGATGATTTAAAGAAAAAGGCGGATACCGATGGCGACGGCAAACTGAGCGATAATGAACGCGCCAAGGCAAGGGAAAAGTTTGAACAGAACCGGAAAGAAAAGCAAAACAACGGCGTCCGCGACCACGGCCAGGGAGAAGGAAAAGACGGACAGGGACAGGGAAAAGGACAAGGGCAGGGACCCGGCCCAAAACCAAAACCGCCAAGACCGCAGGGCGGACAGAAAAAATAAGCCGCTACCTTTAAGATGAACCAAGGGCGTTCCGATGTAACATCGGGACGCCCTTTTTGTTTCCATAATGTTTGATTCGTTTCCGGCGGCATGCTAAAATCAATAATATGGATGCGGTAAAGCGCAATTTAATCTGGCTCGGGATTATCGGGCAGTTATTATGCTATGGCGCCATATGGCTTTTTGATTGTGAGTTTGTCCTGCGCTGGTTTTATACGATTATCTGGTGGAGCTACCTTTTCATCATTGACGGGATAATTTACCGGCTTAAGGGCAATTCGCTGATAGTTAACCGTGCCAAATCATTCCTTTGGATGCTGCCCTGGTCGGTGGTTATCTGGCTGGTTTTTGAACTCTTCAACCTGCGCCTGCAAAACTGGTCTTATGAATTCCTTCCGCAGGTTGTCTGGCAAAGATGGACGGGATATTTTATATCGTTTGCCACGGTTCTTCCGGCTATATTTGAAACCGAGGAGCTATTGGAAGCCTTGGGGATGTTTTACCTTAAGGGGAAGGATAAAGGCGCGCCAGCGCTTATCGACAGGAAATATTTTAATCCGGTGGCGGGATTGGGAATAATTTTAATTTTGTTGCCGCTCTTTTTCCCGCAATACTTTTTCCCGCTTGTCTGGATAGCTTTTATATTCCTGCTGGAGCCAGTGAATTACCGGCTCTCCAAAACGTCTTTATTCCTGCAAAAGGAATACCCAAGGATTATCAGGCTGGCGCTGGCCGGGTTTATCTGCGGCGTTTTATGGGAGGCCTGGAACGGGAAGGCGCAGGCAAGCTGGGTTTACAGCCTGCCTTATTTAAATTGCTGTAAGATATTCGCCATGCCGGTTACCGGCTATCTCGGATTCCTGCCGTTTGCCCTGGAGTGTTATTTGATGTATAAATTCGTTGTTATCAGCGGGTATGGCCCGGATTGGGAATCCTCTCCCGCTGATTATCAGAAACCGTCTCTGCCCGTGCGTATTTTAGCCGTTGTGATGATGCTGGCTTTTATCTTTGCCATGTTTTACCTTATTGACGAGAGCACTTTGATAGTATCATGACTTAACCGGCTCCATTTCCGACCAGTTGTCGCCCCTTTTTAAATCCACTTTGAGGAAAACGGAAAGTTTGCAGGTATTTTGCATTTCGTTTTTGATTATCGGAATAATTTTCTTTTCCTCTTCCTCGGGGGCTTCGAATATCAATTCGTCGTGGACCTGCAGGACCATTTTAGTCTTAAGCTTTGATCCGGAGAGTCGGTTATCGAGGTTAATCATGGCTTTTTTCATGATATCCGCGGCGGTTCCCTGGAGCGGGGTGTTGACGGCCGCCCGCTCGGCGAAATTGCGCACGGCTGTGTTATAACTGGCCAGTTCCGGCAGGTATCGTTTCCGCCCGAAAAGCGTTTCCACATACCCTTTTTCCCGCGCTGAAATAACGGTTTCTTCCATGTAATCTTTAATCTCCGGGTAACGGGCGAAATAGCTTTCGATATATTGCCCGGCCATTTCATTACTGATGGAAAGCTGCTGCGCCAAGCCGTAAGCGCTCATCCCGTAGATGATTCCGAAATTTATCGTTTTGGCCGCCCGGCGCATATCGTTGGTGACCAGGTCGCTTGTCACATTGAATATCTCGGTGGCGGTGAAGGTATGGATATCCTCGTCATTCTCAAATGCCTCGATTAGTTTCTTATCCTTGGAAAAATGGGCCAGCAGGCGCAATTCAATCTGCGAATAATCCGCGGAAATAAAGACGCATCCTTTTTCCGGGATAAAGGCCTGCCGGATTTTCCGGCCTTCCTCTGTCCGGACCGGGATATTTTGCAGGTTCGGTTCGCTGCTGGAAAGCCGTCCGGTCGCGGTGATGGTTTGGTTGTAAGATGTATGCAAGCGGCCGGTTTGGGGGTTAATCAGGATATCCATCCCGTCGGCATAAGTGCTTTTCAGCTTGGCAATCGTCCGGTATTCCAGTATCTGGGCCGGCAGGGGATGCTCGTTTGCCAGGCGCAATAAGGTGTCGCTATCCGTGGAAAATCCGGTTTTTATCTTTTTCCCCCTCTGTAGTCCGAGCTTATCATAAAGTATATGCTGGAGTTGCTTGGGAGAATCAATATTGAATTCTTCCTCGGCCATCCGGTATATTTCACGCTTGAGTTTATCAAGGCGCTTGTTAAAATCATCAGCCAAGGCTGAAAGGAATTTCCTGTTTACCCTGATTCCGCCCAGCTCCATCCGGGCAAGCACTTTAACCAGCGGCAGTTCTATTTCGTTATAAAGTTTATAAAGACTGGCTTCTTCAAGCTTGGGTATAAGAATTTTATCCAGGAGATATGCGGCGTTAGCGTCCTCCGCGGAATAATCCCTGGCGATTTCCAGCGGCACCTTATCAAAGGTTATTTCCTTTTTGCCTGTCCCGGCCACATCTTTATAGGTGATAACCTGGTGCTGTAGATATTCGCGGCTGATTTCTTCAAGTCCGTGGTTATGCTTGGCCGGATTTAAAAGGTAGGAGGCAATCATGGTATCGCCGATTTCCCCTTTTATTTCCAGCCCGTGCCGCTTGAATATAATCATATCAAACTTTATATTCTGCCCGATTTTCCTGATAGCCGGATTTTCGAGAAGCGGCTTAATCGCTTTTAATACTTTTCCTTTGTTAAGCTGCTTAGGAACATCCGGATAAGTGTGACCGACCGGTATATAAAAAGATTTCTTTGCGTCATGGCATAAAGAAATGCCGACAATCTCTGCCTGAACCGGGTCTTTGGAGGTGGTTTCCAGGTCCACGGCGAACTCATCCGCTTTTTCCAGCTCATCGATTAATCCGTTGAAGTCCTTCTCGTCAAGAATAAGCCGGTATTCGTCATAGGAAATATTCTTTGCCGGGGTCAGTTCCTTAAGGAACTTTCCGAATTCCAGTTCCGTAAAGATAGTTCTTAAGCGTTCGATATTAGGAGAGCCTTGCTTAAGCTCGTCTATTTTTACCGGCAGGGGGACATCGGTTTTAATGGTGAATAATTCTTTGCTCAATCTGGCGTCATCCGGATGGGCGATAACTTTTTCCCTGAGCTTTTCTTTTTTAATATTGCCCGCTTCTTTTAGCAGGGTTTCCAGGTTCCCGAACTCTTTAATCAGTTCAATGGCGGTTTTTTCGCCTATTCCGGAAATGCCCGGAATATTATCCGTGGCATCGCCGGCCAGCGCGAAAATATCGATTACTTTATCCGGCGTAACCCCGAACCTTTCTTTTATTTCCGCTACACCGGTTGTTTTGTCTTTCATGGTGTCTAGTAAAGTAATCTTTTCCGAGACGAGCTGGGTCATATCCTTATCGCCCGTGATGATAACCGTGGTGATTCCCTTTTGCTCGGCAAGCCGGGAGATGGTTCCGATGATGTCGTCAGCCTCAAATCCGGGTTTTTCCAGCTGCGGTATGTTAAAGGCTTCCACGATATTTTTTATATAGGGTATTTGCGTCACCAGCTCATCTGCCATTGCCGGCCGGTTGGCTTTATAATTGCTATATATTTTCGAACGGAAAGTCGGCCCCTTGGCGTCAAAGACAATCGCCAGGTAAGCCGGCTTATAATCGTTGATAACTTTCAAAATCATGGTGGTGAATCCGTATATGGCGTTGGTGGGCATTCCGCTTGAGTTTGATAAATGCCTGATGGCGTAAAAAGCCCGGTATATGTAAGAATTGCCGTCTATCAAAAATAATTTTTCAGGTTTGCTCATATTTTTCTACCCTAAACAAGGGCTAAAACAGCCGCTCTAAACCCCAGCGTTTTTGAGGGTTATAGCCTGCTGCCATATAGCATAACAGATATTCAATCGCGGTGTCAAAAAAAATACTCTTGCATTTTATCCGTGAAATGTTATAATAAAATAATGTCAATTGATTTGCATTTGCATAGCAATGTATCGGACGGATTATACCCGCCAGATGAGGTTTACGGCAAAGTAAGAAACGCGGGCTTAAAAGTAATCGCATTGACCGACCACGACAGCTATTCCGGATGCGAAAGGTTAAAGCAGCAGAATGTAAATGACGATATCAAGATAATTCAGGGAATAGAGATAAGCTCGTCTTACGAAGGCACGGAAATCCACGTTCTCGGGTATTTTCGGGACGGCCTTTCCGATGAACTGAAAAGCTTTGTCGCTTCCGCCCAGGCGGATCGGGAATCCAGGATTTCTAAAGGGCTGGCTAATCTTGAAAAGAAAGGAATAAGCCTTATCCGTGAAGAACTGGGTCGTTTTTATCACGGGGAAAGCATCGGGCGCAACCACTTGGCACAGCTTTTGGTGGACAAAGGTTATGCCGAGTCGCCTGTCGATGCGTTCCAGAACTATCTTAAATATGACCTTAATATCGTTCCGCAAACTGCCACTAAAATTTCCGATGTAATTGGGCTGGTTAAAAACTCCGGGGGCATGTGCATCTGGGCGCATCCTCCGATGAGGTTTTTTGATAAATATATCGCGGTTTTTGTTTCCATGGGAATGGATGGCGTGGAAGCCTATAACCGCCGGAAATCGCATAATAACTCTTTTTATTACCATACAGTCGCTGAAAAACTTGACTTGTTGATAACTGCCGGGTCGGATTGGCACGGCTTTCCTGAAGAGGAATTCATGAGCGAGAAAAATTATCCCGCTCAGACGCTTGATAAATTCATGGAAAGAATATTATAAAAGGAGAAAAATAATGGACCCAAGAATTATTCTCAAAACAGCTTTGGGAGGGGGAGAAGTCACCGCCACTGAAGCAATCGTCTTGATGCAGAGCTATCCGGTCATGACCGAGGAAATCAACCGCGCCGCGGATATGCTCAATAAGCGCCTGCATCGGGGAGTGGTTACCTATCTCCACAGCAAGCACATCGCTTATACGAATGTCTGCCGCTATCGCTGCCGTTTTTGCTCTTATTTCAAAAAGAAAAACGAGAAAGGTAGCTTTACCCTGAAAATAAGCAATGTTATCAATAAGCTTAAGGAAGACAAGGATGTGGAACAGCTTTGTATTTACGGGGCGTGCAATCCGGAGCTGAATTTTAATTACTATTGTAATCTCCTGAAGGAAATAAGAAAGGCGTTTCCCTCCATCTATATACAAGGTTTTTCCCCTTTCGAGATATCTTTTATCGCCAAACGCTCAAAAAATCCGGCCATAGAGGTGTTAAAGAAATTCAAGGAATCCGGCCTGGATTCAATGGGCGGATTTGACGCGGAAATACTCAACGATAAATTAAGGAAGAAAATCTGCCCGGATAAAATCCGGACGCATGATTGGGTTGATATCATAAAGACTGCCCACAAAATTGGGATTAAAACAACCGCCACCATCCTCTTCGGACATCTGGAGGACGAAATCCATATTGCCGAACATATGGAGATTTTAAGGAATATCCAGCGGGAAACCAACGGCTTCAGCGAGTTTATCCCGATTCCGTTTTCTTACCATACCACGGAATTCACCAGCCTGAAAAGGCTGGCCTCCAAATGGCGCGAGCGGGTCGGTTATTTAAACGAAACGGATGCCACCTTTAGGCTCCTTGCGGTCAGCCGCCTCTTTTTCGGCGCGTCTTTGCCCAATATTCAGGCGAGCTGGTTCAGGTTGGGAATGGATAATGCCGTGAAGTGCCTGCATACCGGCGCCAATGATATCGGCGAAACGCTCTTTGACGAAAGCGTCTGCAAAAATATAAATACCAGGAGCGGAGCCGAAATGTCGCCCCAAAAGCTGAAAAGCATAATCAAAAAAGCCGGTCGGAAGTCCCGTTCCCGCCATTTACACCGTTAAGGTTAAAGCGCTTTTTTGGATTTGAAGTATTCTTTAGCGGCAATCGTCCATAATTGCGGGTCGCATCCGCCTTTTTTGTGCTTTTCCTCTTCCAGGATGAATATCTCCGGGTTTGTATCCAAAGCCGGGATAATTCGGGCGCTTACTTCCATTACATGCTTCAATCCGAACTTCTTTGCCCCTTCATGGATTAGCGCCTGTTCAAATGGCCAGACCGTCCGCGTATGGTATGAACTTTTCAATTTCCCCGCTAATAGAGGGCTTAACGTGCGGTAGCCGATCGGTGTTTCCAGTATTTTTGCCGATTTCGCAATCGCCTTAATTCTGTTTGACGGCAAGTCATCAGGTTCCAGGTAAAACAGGGCGTGCAGTGAATCGGAACTTATTCCGGAAATTCTTCCCTTTTTATCCAGCGCCAGATAAAAACTTCCTGAATCATTATCATAAAGGCGATCCAAAGCGCGTTTCATCCGCTCGGCAATGTTAGACAGTTTTCCCATCTCCAACATTCCAGAAGCGCATCTTAATGCCTTCATGTTTTGTATGTGCGCCAGCGGGTAGACGACCGGATACAAGGGCTCGCCTTCCGGCCTTCCGATAATCGCGGAATCTTTCCAGTAGGTGACTTTGAGAGAAAACTTATTCGCATTGCAAAATACAGGGTCTTCGATAAATAAATCGCGTTTGTCAAGATGATTTATGATGTAATTAACGGCTCGCGTGAGGTTGCTCCGGTAGCGGTTTAAGAGGGTGTCGTCGCCGACGAGCTCTTGGTATACCTTGTGTCCTATCAGGTAGAGCGCGGTTGTATCGCAGGCGTTGAATTCAGTCGAAAGGCTTCTTATGGTAACGCCCGGGTATTCATGGAAGATTTTCCCGGATTCTTCGCCCGTCATGGAATCCTTCTTTACGCCCTGGTGTATTGAGGAAAACGCAATCTGTCCCGCGAGCATCTCGGCATTGCCGGACAGGATGGCGGAAATAATTCCGTCACGGCTAAAATTACGCGGGAATCCGGGTAATCCTGCCTGATAAATGGTATGTCCTGATTCCTGTATTTTCAATCGCTCCATCTGTTACTGTCAGTCCTTGTTTTCGGCTCTACTATTCTTAATCAATAGGCCGTCCCCGTAGTCTCCCGACGTAACGTCGGGGGACGGAGTGGGATTATTCCTTTTTATCATACAACTTTGGGTCAATGTTCTTTTCGCCTCCACATTCCGGAGTGTAACAGGTGACGTTCGTAAAAGTGCATTTCTCATTGCAGGAGGGGCATTCATTTGGATGGGCATCTTTTTCCATGGTGTATCCGCATTTATCGCAACGCCATTTGGTCATAACATATTCCTTTTATTTATTCTTTTAGCCTTCTTTACTTATAACGTACTCTTTTACCTTATCTTTGTCAAGCGGTTTTATATTGAGCGTTTTTAAGAGTTCGCCCTTTGTTTTTAAAAGAGCCGTAAGCTCTTTGCCATTGGAATCCGCGTAGCGCGCGGTGATTTGCGTTGCCAGCATAATATTCGCCTCGCTCGTTTCCCCGCGCAGGATTGCCGTCGGACCGGGGCAATCGGTCATATCAATAATGATATCGCCTTCTTTTTCCATGGCAACCAGGCGGTCGTTTTCATGTTCATCGCGCCCGACGATTAGCTTGGCATTTTTATCTATCCGGAAATGCCTGCCTACCCTCAAGATGATAATTTTGCTTACGGATAACGAATCGTATTTAATCAGGTCTTTCAGTCGCGCGCAGAATTCCGGGTCGGTTAAAAGGCATCCGCCTGCAGGGCAGGGATAATCTTTTATCTCGAATAATTTCGCCAGGTTCATCTGGTCGCGGCGGGAGCGTCCGGTAAAGCCCAGAAGCTTCGCGCGGTTCACCCAGCCTTCCTTTTCCGGGATGGTC
>JAGVQN010000019.1 GCA_020051675.1 Candidatus Brocadiia bacterium | reverse complement strand
TAATAAAATCAAAGCTGCTCTTAAATCCGATTTAACCGCCATCTTCTGCGTCGGCGAGCTCTTGGAAGAAAGGCAGGAAGGAAAAACCGAAAGCGTTATCAGGCGGCAACTGGAAGAAGGGTTGGACAGCATCACGGCGGACGAAATGGGAAAAATCATCATCGCCTACGAACCGGTCTGGGCAATCGGCACCGGCAAAACCGCTACCCCCAAAGAGGCCCAGGAAATGCACTCTTTCATCCGTAAATTTATCACTTCAATGTTTACTGAAATTGTTGCCAAAAACGTCCGGATTTTGTATGGTGGCAGTGTGAAAGCGGACAATATAGCGGAAATATCCGCCCAGCCGGATGTGGACGGCGCGTTGGTCGGCGGCGCCAGTTTAAAAGCCGATTCCTTCAGCCAGATTATCACCAATTATAAAATTAAATAAGGAGGCGCTATCATTATGAAAATACCGTACCTGACAAAGCAAGAAACAAAAGCCATTGACAAGCTGAAAGCATCCTACGGCGGAGCCAAAAAGATAACCGCGGCCATGGAAGAAAAACGCGATTATAAATTCAGGAAAGCCATGGCGGAAAAACAGGGTTTCGTGAATTATCTCAATGACGCCGAAAGGTTTGCCAGAGAGATGCCCAAGGCAAGCGATTATATAAAAAACAACAAGATTAAAACCGCCAAAAAAGCCGTGGCCACCTCCCAGGTTTCCGCCTGGCAGGGATGCCGGATTACCCATAATTGCTTCAAACGCGCCGCGGAAAAAGGCAATGTCTTTATGCCGAATGAAATGATTTCCGTCATGCCGCTGACGGACGACTATGTTTACGGAGGCGACCTCTTGGCAACGCTCGCCATGTGCGAAAATATCATGGGAGCCAAATTCTGCTCCTCCAGCCTCTTAGGCGCGCCCCTGCCCGAACACCGTTTTAACCGCATCCAGAAAATAACCGGAGCCAAATTGGAAACAGTCGATGCCGGAAACGGAATGAGGCAGCTGGTTATAGCGAATATGGGCACGGCCTTTGGAAATCTCTGCGGAGTGGAAGTCGCCAACGATAACCACCTGGTATATCTGGACAGCGTCACCAGGACCGCTTTGGAAACCGGCTCTAATTTCTTCCTTAACCCCAGCTGGGCGACCATCGCCGCCGCCTCTTATTATTGCCGGGACATCCCTTCTATCTCTTTCAAGATATCCTGCTTCCTCGGGCTTCATAATCCTATCCAATTCCGCGTATTATTAAGCCTGCTCAAAGAATACCAGCGTAAAGACGGCACCTGCGCCATACGCGAAATCAACCTCGGTAACGCGATTAACGCGGAAAAGTTTATTGCCTGCAAAAACATATTAAAAGCCTCCAAAATTAAAGGAATCTCTTTGACGGCACATATTATCATCAATACCGACTTAGGCCGCAAGGATTTCAACTGGTTTGATAACGCCTTAAAAGTCATGGGCAAAGGATACGATATGACCCTCAAATACGAAAGCGACGGCTCCTGTTGCACGGACGATACGATTATGTCCTACTTCCTGCCAAAGGAAGACCGGGAATCCAAGGCCGAAGCGCTCGGTGACGTCCTCTATAAAAAAGTCCTGAAGTGCGATGAGCACATGAAAAGTCTCCTGAAAATGGGCTATAAAGTAAAATTCGCTGATATATCAGAATAAATAACTATAAGCAAGAAACCCGTTTAACATCTTGAGAAGTTGCGCCGAAGCAGGCCTGCCTGCCGGCAGGCAGGGTATATTCTTACTTATACAAGATGGAGGAAAAAGCTATGGACCCGAAAAATCAAATGCAGCATCTGGAAGAACGGCTGAAACTGCTGGAAAGCATCCTGGATGATTCCCACGACATCATCGTCGTCGGGGACGAGCACGGGAAAGTCATTGAATTCAACAAAGGCGCGGAAACCCTTTTAGAGTACAAACGGGATGAGGTTTTAGGGCAGCCTATCAGCATGTTTTATTTCAATCCGGCCGACCGCAAAGAAATCGAAGAGACGCTTAAGGAAAAAGGGGCGCTGATTGACCACGATATCAGGCTGAAAACAAAAGCAGGCAAGATGTTCCACGCCAGCACCACTTTGAGTTACTTAAGAGACGATAACCACCACCTTGTCGGGACTATCGGAATCGCCAAGAGCATCAGCGAGCGCAAGAAACAGGAGAAAAAGAAACTTACACGAATGTTTGCCAACCTGTCTATCTTAATATTAGTAATCGGGCTGACCGTTATCGGCACCTACATGGGCACCGCTTACCTGGGTTCTAATCCTTTAGTTGACCGTTTGGAAAAAGAAAACAAAGACCTCGAGCAGAAAACGGAAGCCGCCAAGCAGCAAACAGTCCTGTTTGAAAAGCTAAAAAACGAAGCGGTGAACGACTTATTGAAAGCGCAGAAAGAACTTAATCTTTTAAAAAGCGGCGACGGCGAAGAGTTGAAAAACATTAAAACCCAATTAGAGCAAAAAGAGAATTACCTGAACGAAATCAACAACCGCCGGTTTTATATACCGCAATCCGTCGTCGGGAAAAATATCGTCATCTTAAAAAGGGAACTGCCTTTCACGCGGATGCTCTCCGCCCTTTACTGGTCAGGCACCCTGAAAGAAATAAAAAACGACTGCGTTATCCTGCAGACGATAGACAACAGCGAGCCCCTTGAAATCCCCATAAAAGAAATCTGGGGCTATAAAGTGGAATAACTCATGAAGGATTATTTGAAGACGATTGCCGAGCTCATGGCCGTGGCCGCCCGGACCGCCCCGAAAGCCGCCGGACAGGATTTCGTCAAGACAGAAATAGTAGAAGGCGACGCTCTTGTTAAGCTTGCCGATGCCATGCTTGCCTACGGTGCCAAGACCGGCAAGAAAAACTTCGACCGCGATGGCAAAAACATCCGTGATTCCGCCGCGGTGCTCCTGGTCGGGCTCAAGGACGGGAAATCTGTCGGCTTAAACTGCGGCGCCTGCGGTTTCAAAGAATGCAAGGAATTGCCTCAGGCTAAAGAAGGCCCGGAATTCAAAGGCCCCCACTGCGCTTACCGCCTGCTTGATTTGGGAATCGCCCTTGGCAGCGCCGTAAAAACCGCCAGTCTCCTCAATGCCGATAACCGCATAATATACCGGGTCGGTGTCCTGGCGCGGCAGATGAAACTGATTGACGCGGATTTTGTTATCGGCATCCCGATTTCCGCCACGGGGAAAAGTATATACTTCGACCGATAAGGTTGTTACGTAAATAAGATAATAAGAATAAAACGTATTACTTATCAACATATTAACTTATCAACTTAGAAAGGAACGCTGACTATGACAGAAGCACCAAGACAAAAGGTTTCCATCCCCCACCTTTACGAAATGCGCGAAAAAGGCGAGATTATTTCCTGGCTGACCTGCTATGATTTCCCGATGGCGCAGTTTGAAGAACATGCCGGCATCGAAATGATTCTGGTCGGCGATTCCGCCAGCATGGTCGTCTATGGCGAATCCAGCACACTGCCCATCAAGATGGATACATTAATAGAGCATTGCAAGGCCGTCCGCCGCGGCGCGCCGACTGCCTTTATCATCGGCGATATGCCTTTCCTTTCTTACCAGGTCAGCCCCCAGGAAGCCGTCTATAACGCCGGCAGGTTTATGAAAGAAGCCGGTTGCGACGCGATAAAGCTGGAAGGCGGCGTGCGCATCGCCGAAACCGTCAAAGCCATTGTCAATGCCGGAATACCGGTTGTCGGGCATATCGGCTTGACCCCGCAATCAAGCTCCATGCTGGGCGGATTCAAGGTGCAGGGCAAAGACGCCGAATCCGCGCGGCTCCTGGTCGAAGACGCCAAGGCGCTGGAAAAAGCCGGTGTCTTTGGAGTATTGCTGGAATGCGTCCCGACCAAGGTCTCCATGCACATAAAAAAGAACGTCTCCTGCCTGCTCTTTGGAATCGGCGCCGGTGCCGGATGCGACGGGCAGTTGCTCATCATCCATGATATCATAGGGCTTTACCAGTGCTTCACCCCGAAGTTCGTAAAGCAGTATGCCAATATCGCGCCGATTATCCTGGACGCCCTGAAAAGCTATAAAAAGGAAGTGCGCGAGAAAGCATTCCCGACTAAGGAACACGAATTCACCATCAAGGCGGAGGAGTTGAAAAAGCTGGAAGAGTTGGGATAAATAAGAATCCGGGGATAACCACAGAGGACACAGAGAGGAAAAAACACCCCTACCCCTCTCCCCGATTGGGTCGGGACTCCACTGTCGCTTCGCAAGAGGGGATTTTTCCACAAGTCCCCTCTAATAAGAGGGGATAAAGAGGTGTGTAATTCTTCGCGCCTTTGTCCCCTATCGGGAAGGCTTCGCACCGGTGAAATTAATAGAGGCGTCCCGAAATAATATCAGGACTCCCCCCCACCATGTATCAACCACCTCTTTGGTAAATCTTATGGCGCATACTTCGTCGCCGAGTCGCTGAAGGCGCCCTGCCCTGCCGCTCCGACTGCCGCCACCCTGAACCAATACTTGGTCCCGCTGGTCAGCCTGTCATATTGACTCAATATGACCTCATATTGCCCTGGTATGAGTCAATACCGCTCCAGTATTAGTCACGGCTCTGGTTCAAGTCAGGGACAGCTTCAATCCGGGTCAGGATTCATGCGACATGGTGCAAAATCAGCGGTTGTGTTGTGGTAATGGGTCATCCGAAGTGTTAGACAATCATAAACCTCACCTCCCCTCTTTAGCGACTGTTAGAATTTTTGGCACGCAGTGACAAAAAGCCGTTACAGACGCTTAACCCCGATGAATATCGGGGCCAGTTCCGAATTACGGTGTACAATGATTGCTAATAATAATATACCACACAAAATGCGCCCTGTCAACACGGAGGAAAGAAAAGTGGAAAGATTTTTTTTGGGAGGAGGGGGTTAGGGGAAAGAGGATGGGGTTGCCAAACTAAATAGAATCGCTTTTAC
>JAGVQN010000103.1 GCA_020051675.1 Candidatus Brocadiia bacterium | reverse complement strand
CATCACGTCAATAACCCAATCCTCTTCTATCGGGATTTCCAGGTATCTGGTCACTGCGGCAACGATAACTGCAATATCTTCTTTCATATCTCTTATTTAGCGCCTATAACAAAATGTGATTGCCACGCCCCTATGGGGCTCGCAATGACTGTCATTGCGAGGGATACCGCCTTGGCGGGAGACTGAAGCAATCTTATTGTTCATTTTATTAAACGCTTTCAATCTTATAAAGGTATACTCCCGTGCTTTTTGGGCGGACGGGATTCCCTTTTATTCATCAGGCTTTCCAGGGCGGCAATCAGCTTGGGCCGGGTTTCCTGCGGCTCGATAACCTCGTCAATATAACCGCGTTCGGCGGCGATATACGGATTCTCAAACTTCTCCGCGTATTCCGCTACAAGCTTTTCCCTGGTGGCTTCTTTATCCTTGGATTCTGAAATCTCTTTCCTGAAAATAATATTGACCGCGCCGGACGGTCCCATCACGGCTATCTCCGCCGAGGGCCAGGCAAAATTCATATCCGCCCCGACGTGCTTGCTGCACATAACGTCGTAAGCGCCGCCGTAAGCCTTCCTGGTAATCACGGTCAGCTTAGGGACAGTCGCCTCGCAATAGGCATAAAGGAGTTTCGCGCCGTTCCTGATAATGCCGCCGTATTCCTGCGCCGTCCCCGGCAAAAATCCCGGCACATCTACAAAGGTAACCAGCGGAATATTAAAGGCATCGCAGAAGCGGACGAACCGCCCGGCTTTAACCGATGCGTTTATATCAAGGCATCCGGCAAGAAAGTTCGGCTGGTTGGCAACTATGCCCACCGAGTGCCCGTTCAATCTTCCGAAACCGATAAGGATATTCTTCGCCCAGCCTTCCTGCACCTCTAAGAATTCACCATCATCAAACACCGCCTTAATCACCTTTTTCATATCATAAGGCTTGTCTGAATCATCCGGAATAATACTCGCCATCTCTTTATCCATCCGGTTGGGCTTATCTTCCGGCTTGGCATAAGGAGCGTCTTCCATGTTATTGGACGGGATATAAGATAAGAGCTTGCGTATGAAAGCAAGCGCTTTTTCCTCGCTCTCGGCTGAGAAATGGGCCACGCCGGAGCGGGTCATATGGACATCGGCTCCGCCCAGGTTTTCAAAACTCACTTCCTCTTTGGTCACGGACTTAATCACTTCCGGCCCGGTAATGAACATGTGGGAAGTGCCTTTGGTCATGACGATAAAATCTGTGAGTGCCGGCGAATAAACCGCGCCGCCCGCGCAGGGTCCCATGATGGCGGAAATCTGCGGAATCACTCCTGATGCGATGGTATTACGGAAGAATATTTCACCGTAACCGCCCAGCGAGACGACGCCTTCCTGTATGCGCGCGCCGCCTGAATCATTGATGCCGATAACCGGCGCGCCGACCTTCATTGCCAGGGTCATGACCTTGCATATCTTATTGGCAAAGGCTTCGCCCAGCGCCCCGCCGAAGACGGTGAAATCCTGGGAAAAAACATAAACCAATCTGCCGTCTATCGTCCCGTAACCGGTGACTACTCCGTCGCCCGGATACTTTTTGTCTTCCAGTCCAAAGTGGGTGCACTGGTGGACCACGAACATATCGAGCTCGTGGAAACTGCCTTTATCGAGGAGGTGCTCGATGCGTTCGCGAGCGATTAATTTGCCCTGTTCATGCTGTTTCTTAATGCGGTCCTTGCCTCCGCCTAACATGGCTTCAGCGCGCTTGTCTTTGAATATCTTGATTTTATCTTTCATATCTAGTTTAACCCTTCTCTAAAATCACAAAGATACCCCGTTCCTTCGTCTCGGGACACCCGATTATTGGGAGTCCCCGTAGGGGGTATTATATCCTTAGAAATAAAGAATGGTCAAATAAAAAAGCCTCTGCGACCAAAACGGCAGGACAGACTAACTATTACAGTATGAATTTACCGAAAGACTATCCCTAAAATATCTCTTGACACCAAACCAACAAAGGGGTATATATTCATAATATGGAAAAATCATTTGAGTATTTAGGGGAACCAGATTTATCCATAGCTGGACTAAAAATCTGGATACATAAGCGCCAGTTTCCAGATTCAATGGATTACTATGATGGTAATTGGCTATATATTACAGCTACCTGTGCCGACAAAAACGCAAGCGTGTGGATTAACGGACCAATTATTCTAGTAACAGACATAGTATTTTTATTAAACGGTATTGAAACGATGTATTCACAATTAAGTGGTGAGGCTGAACTTCCATGTATAGAACCAGAGCTTTATGTTACTATGAAATCCCAAAAACTTGGACATATAGAAATGACTGTAGATATAACGCCTGATAATTTGACCCAAAAACACTCGTTTATTTTTAGTATAGACCAAAGTTATTTACAAAACGCCATAACTGATTGTAAAAAAATACTAGAGAAATTTCCTGTAAAGGGTAAATAATTAACTTAACCACCTTCGCGCCTTTGCGGTAAAATCTTTCCCCCGTCAGAAACAAAATAACCCCCTCGGCGTCTCCGCGGTGAAATCCGAATTAGGGAAACTCCGTGATTTTTCTCTTGACTTCTCTCATGTTATCATATAAATTATATCTTACTGTTTAATATCTAAAAGAAGCCGAAATAAAAGCCAATGAAGTTTACTCAGTATTTTCTTTATACCAGGCAACGGCCTGACCGTGCTAAAATAAAAGATGAGTAGATTGAAGATACGATCAAAAACCCTAAACATACAAAGGCGCAGGCAGACGGTAGAATCCGGAAATGGGGATGGGTAGAAGAGGTCGGAAGGATGTTACGGGTAATACTGCTGCCCGACGGAATGACCGTCCATAATGCTTTCTTTGATAGAAGTTTTAATGAGGATGCAAAATGAAAATAAAATATTTTCCTGATACCGATACTGCCCTGGTAGAGTTTTCCGACCATAAGGTTGCCGAGACTAAAGAGATAAATGAAAACATCTATATTGATTTAGATGAAATCGGGAATCTGGTCGCTATGACCATTGAACACGCTAACCAGCAGGCCGACCTGCCTCATCTATCTTATGACCAGTTGGTGAATATTAAATAGCAGAGAATTCCTGGAACGCCGTACCGAATTCTGAAAAAGAAATAATCCCCTCCGCGTCCTTTGCGCCTTAGCGGTGAAATCCGAATGACAATGCCAAAATTCGCTTGACTTAATGCCAAAGAGTGATATACTTAGCCAGTGCGAAGCCTCCCACGACCAAAGGGAGTAAGGGGCAGAGAACTCAGAGATTATAACAGGGACTTTTACGAGATTTTTATGAGACCAGGAAAACCAATAATTTTATTCATACTAGGATTGGTGCCTGTTTTGGGGGTGGGGTGCGCGAGCAAAGTAGTGGTTAAGGAAACCCAAGAAACTTACAATATAACACCTGAAAGTATTGTTGCATTTGACGATGCACCGTTATTTGATGATAAAGAACACGACGATTGGTTTGTTAAAGAAGTTGGCAGGAAACGATTTGTCATCCCTGAAAAGTCCCATGGTGCTGAGTGCTATTTTAAAGAAGGTAGGTTAGAAGTAAGCTTTAAGGAAGAGTTATCGGATGCTGACAAGGCTATGGTCATAGGAGATAAAATCGCCTTTACCATCTACAATGATAAAAAGATCTATAAAATCAAATCCATCAATAAAAATAGGCTTGGTTATTACGTCTTTATAGATTGGGGAGTTGGCGAGGAGAATTATACCGGTCACGTCCTTAAGATTATGATTGATTTTAAGAACAAGGTTATTTGGTGGAGCAAGTGCTGTTGAGATGAAATCCGAACGAGAATGCCCAAAATCGCTTGACTTAATAGGCGGTTTGAAGTAAGATGTAACCGCAATTACAATAAGGAAACCATGAGAGCAGGAAAGCGGATAATCATAATCTGGTTAATAATCTGTTTAATCGGTTGCGTTAATCCCTCGGCAAAGACCGGCAAACCAACCAATGGATTAGAAGGCACTATCAAATCTAATAAAATGGAATACAAAGAAGGCGAGGACGTCATTATTGATTTTACTCTCAAGAATATTTCTGATAAACCGATTAGAATATTTGAACGCATGGAAAACAAAGGATATCTTTTTCATATATTATCATTTGCGCAAGATAAACAAATGAAATCATTTGTCAAAGTTTATAAAAGAGGAATTAGCGATAGTCCTGTATTTAGAACCATTGAACCAGGCAAAAAATATACCATACAGCTTAATCCAACCGGTAAAGGAGAACAATCGGGAGATTGGAAAATAGAGCTTGAGCCAGGAACTTATCGGGTTGAAGGAATATATGGTTACAATAAGGATAGTTTTTTTGGTGACCAAGGTGTTTGGTGCGGGGGGCTTCGGACCAATGGCATTAATATCAAAATAATTGAATAATTATAGAAACAAATTTCTTTGTGTTCTCTGTCCCTACTCCCTTTGGTCGCGGGAGGCTTCGCACTGGTGAAATTGGTTCACTTCTCACTCACCTATCCTACGCTATTCCATAGCTACGGAGTAGCGACGGATAGCTGGACTTCAATATAAAACTCGCCGCTTTCTTCAACGCCCCAGTCGCAATGCGAATCGCCGCCCGGCGTGAACTTGGCATACTTATTGTCCTGCAACCCCGCGATAAATTTATTGACGAGCTTATTCTGGTCGTTAATGGTGTCACGGTCGAATTCCGCGCGGATAATGGTATGCCCGGTTTGGGTCAGCAACGGCTCAAGCCCGGCTTTAAACGCGCCTCTTAACTCAAGCGGCTGTATGATATTAACCGGCGCGCCTTCTATTTTAGCCGCGTGTTCGAGGAGCTGGACTATCCGCCGGTTAGCCACTAACCAGAACGGAACCAATGCGGAGGCTCCATAGCCGCGTATCTTGTCGCCGGTCAATCTCATGGTAATCTGCGCGTTCTTGACATAGCGCTCGACCGAATCAGCAATCCGCTGTTTGAATATCTTGCCGTCTTCCGCAAACGCCCGGTCAAGATTCTTGTTGTATTTCTCAAATCCGGCGGAGATTTTACGGGCGTGCTTGGCGACAATCTCCTTCTTGGTCAGCCCTGCCTCGCTGATAAAGTTGGGGTCGATGAAGTTCTTGTAAACGTTGACCGACGCCTCGGCGATTTTAGACTCATACCGGGGCTGGTCAGGTATCTTCTTCTTACGCTTAAGATTTATCCGGGCGGCGTTGGTAATCATGCCGTCATGCCACTGGCCTCCCGACCACTCGGGCAGGCTCTGCTCCACCGCAATGACTATATTCAGGGTATTCAGCCTCTTTGCCATATTCGTATCCTCCCTTCTTAGTAATTATATATCGCATCCCGACAAGGCGGGACGGCGGCATCTTCATGCCTGCCTGTGCCAGCAGACAGGCTCAACCCCGCCATAATTACTATACCCTATGATTCCACGTTTGTCAACTGTATTTATTAAAACACGCCATATTTTCCGGTTAGATAAATCCGGTGCAGGGAATTACAACAAGGGGGGCGGTATTACCTTACGACCCACTACCAGCGACCATAGCGGGTGAGTGGAGCATAGCTCCGATGTAATAGGGGTATGCCTATTAGGTGGTAGCAGGGTAGCTGGCATCTTCCATCCGGGTAGTTGAGTGATGATAGAAGAGTAGCCTGAAACTAATAGGCCCGTAGCATAATACTAATAGGGGTATAGCCAAAAGGTAATAGGGGAATAGACCACAACTAATAGTGGGTAGGATTGCTGGTAACACAAGGGATGGTGTATCCACCCACCCCCCACCCTCCCCCCTATCACCAGACAGGATACCGCCTGGTATATCGGCAGATAACCCCCACCCTACTCAATGATGAATACCACTCCACCTACGAACCATTCTCATTATACCTATGATTAACGCTGACTATAGATAAGAATGTCTCCGGCTCTGCCCATGATTCGCCCCGGCTATGAGTATGAGAAGAGGTAGTGCTATCTGCGAATTATTCCCAGGATAGGCATGAACGGCGCCGGTCCGGTCCGCGAATTGCTCCGGCTATTGGGAGGAGTGATTACGGCTATATGAGTAGATGGAGACCACTATACCCAAAACTATATCTACCCGGCTCTGTTGATAGGGAATGCCCGGACTGAATCTAAGGACGGTGCAGGCAATGAGTATCCAAAAGGGGATGAATAATTGGGTTGGATTAGCTTGTCTCGATAGCCATCGGGGATGGTGGGGATACTACTTAACAAGGATTCCCAGTTTATCAAGACAATTTAGAATGCGTTTATCTAATCTATGATCATTACCTTTGCTGAACTCATCGCTTGGGTATGCCCGATCAATCCGAATACAGTCTTTTTGTAATCCCTCTAATGGGAAAGGATGTATAACAATTACTGGTATAGAACGACTCTTTGAAAATGTCTGCGAGTAGAAAACGCCCAAATAACACCTGGTTGCATCAGCCACTACTACAAAAGGCCGCTCGACTGGACCTTTAGGTAACCTTTCGATCGTACCGGGAACCAATTTGATTATCTGATCATTCCAGTTGTATTCGATGATATCTTTTTCAGATATTAGGGGGGGCTGATAACCGAAGTTTATCTAATGGTAACGTATCCAATTCCCACATAGGAGCCATTTTTTCTGTCACAAGATAAACACCAAAACTATGTTTTATTTTCATGACTTCTACCGGTGGATTATCCATTCTTTGATTACATAGGCAATTCGCAATAATAAAAAATACAGTATTTAAGATTAAGATTTTTTTGACCCTATTTGTTCCTAACATTTAGTATTCTTTCCTATTATCTATTTCCCTTATTTAATCCCGCCCTTGGGCTTTTCAGGATTCGGTATGGTATTCCTTGCCCGGTTATGCGCCTGATAAAGCCTTTCGGTAAATCCGTCTTCTTCTTAAGGCGTTCCCCGCCGCTTCAAATCCTTAAATGGGTTCTACTGTATACTTCTTTTCTGTGTCCTATTTTCAGGATAATGATATTTTCTTTCTCAAGCCGATAAACCACCCTGTAATCACCTACTCTTAATTTCCTGTACCCTTGCAGGCTTCTCTTTAGCGGCTCCCCGTATTTTAACGGGTCATTTAATAACCGTTCTTGTATCGCGTTACGAATCCTGGTTTGCATGTTTCTCGGAATGTTGGGCAGGTCTTCTTTATGAATATCAGGATGGTAGGAAAGAGCGTAACTCATTATTTCCAGATCTCATCATGAGATAAAGCTTTTTTACGGCTGAAAGTGCTCTCTCTTTTTTGAGCCTCTTTTTGCCAGTATGCATCCTCATAGATTTCTAAAGCCTCTTTGATTAAATCCCTTGCTATCAAGGATAAAGAGATTTTTTCACGGTGAGCTAATCTATTCAATGTTTGATACAACCCGGGCTCAAGTTTTATGGTTAAATTGGGAGTTTTAACCGTCATAGCTTCTCCTCCATTATTTGTTAACACTAATAACTATATCTTGTTATGTAAATTTTGTCAAGGCTTTTTTCTTAGTTTCCGGTATTATCACGGAATTCGGAACTATTCCGGGGACGCCTTTTTATGGAGATGAAAATACTCCTCAGCTTATCCGCCCACGCCCCGATGCGTCGTCGGGGTGGAGCTTTATTTCTTTGTATTCCTTGCCCGGTTGCGCGCCTGCCTGCTGCAGGCAGGCCTGTCTGCGTGTTACGCACAGACAGTCCTGATAAAGCCTTTCGGTAAAGCCGCCTTCTTCCAGAAACTGTTTCTCAAGCTGCCGCAATTGCTGGTCCAAAAGATAGTTCGCTTGGTGAATCAGGCAGATTAAGGCGTTGGCGGCCGTTTCAGGGGGGCTTTCCTCAATATAGGACTTATAGGTCGTATAGGTCCTATTTTGCTCGTAGGTAAGCTTGCGGATTTTCCGGTTTTCCGGATGCTCCTTTTCCCAAAGAGCCAATCCACGCTGGCGCAGGAAATCCTGGTAATCAAGCAGTAGCTCTTCCATGCTGGCTCTGGCTACTCCTACCAATTTCAGCTCGGTTTTCTTGGATGTGCCGGAAGCCATGCTTCCCTCGGCAATATTCTGCTTGCCGCTGCGCGCCGCCTGCACCATCTGGTCGTTCGTCCTTGACCGACGGTCAATAAAGCGGCGGCAAAAGGCGACGGTGGCATCGTAGATAATCTCCGACATCTGATATGATTTTAATTCCCGATACCCGCCATGCGGGCTAATCAAAAACGGCTTGGCCTCTTGATTCTTGTCTTTATTAACCATATACCCATGTCTCTGACTAGTTTACATCACCATTCCGCCGTCGACGACGATGGTCTGGCCGGTGATATAGCTTGAGGCGTCGCTCACCAGGAACATGACCGCATCTGCCACGTCCTTAGGCGTTCCCAAACGCGCCAGAGGGATTCGCTCCATCATCTTTGACTTGACGTCTTCCTTCAGGACATCGGTCATGGCGGTCTGGATAAAGCCCGGGGCTACGGCATTGACATTGATATTCCGCGGTGCGAATTCGCGCGCGGCGGATTTGGTAAAGGCAATCACTCCGCCCTTTGAGGCGGCATAGTTCGCCTGCCCGACATTGCCGGCAATCCCGATTACCGAGGCGATATTGACTATCCTGCCGCTTCTCTGCTTCATCATGTATCTGGAAACTGCTTTTGTGCAGTTGAAAGTGCCCTTTAGGTTTATGGTCAAGACCTTATCCCATTCGTCTTCCTTCATGCGCATAATCAGGTTGTCGCGGGTGATGCCGGCATTATTGATAAGGATATCAATGCTCCCGAATTTGGCCATGGCTTCGTCAGCCAGTTTTTCCATATCAGCGGAGCTCGTAACATCGGCCTTGATGCTCATGGCCTTTCCGCCTAAGGCGGATCCGCCTCTGGCGGAAACCTCAGCCTCCGCCTCCTTAAGTGTCTTTTCATCCACATCGACGAGAACGATATTAGCGCCCTGAGCGGCTAAGGCAAGGGCGATTTCGCGACCGATTCCGCGTCCGCCTCCGGTAACGATGGCAACCTTTCCTTTAAGCCCCGCTTGGGGTCCAGACTTGTCGGGATTGTTACTCAGCATTATTTTATCTCCTTGTCTCTCGCCTCGCCTTCGCGAGAGCGAAGCGGGTCGGCTAAAGGTTCTTCAGCCTTTTCTCCTTCGGCCACGGTCTTGCACGCCAATGGTTCAGTTTCGACCCGGCAGGCATCGAAGTAAAGGTGGTCGTCTTTCATAGTTATTTTAACCTGGTTAAAGTCCTTGAACTCGCCTTTCAGGAGCTGTTCGGACAAGGGGTCTTCGACGAACCGTTCAATAGTCCGTTTCAATGGCCGCGCGCCGAAATCAGGGCTATAACCTTTATCGATGATAAAATCCCGCGCCGGTTCTTCCATGATAACTTCCAGCCCACGGTCTTTCAGGCGCTTTTTAACGCCCATCATTTCTATTTCAATCACGCTCTTCAGGTCTTCCTTGGTTAGGGCGCGGAAAACAATGACATCGTCCAGGCGGTTCAGAAATTCCGGACGGAAGAAATGATTGACTTCTTTAAGCAGCATTTCTTTCATGGAATCGTAAGAAGAATCCGCCGTAACCTTTTTAAAGCCTAAAGACGCCTGGTTCTTGATGACATCCGCCCCGATATTGGAGGTCATAATCAAGATAACGTTCTTGAAATCAATGTGCCTGCCGAAACTATCCGTCAGCCGGCCTTCTTCCATTATCTGGAGGAGCATATTAAAGACATCGGTATGGGCCTTTTCTATTTCATCCAGCAGGACAACCGAGTAAGGGCGATGCCTTATTTTCTCGGTCAGCTGGCCGCCTTCTTCATAGCCGACGTATCCGGGAGGCGCGCCGACCAGGCGGGAGACATTGTGCTTTTCCATATATTCGGACATATCTATTTGTATTAGGGCGTCTTCATCGCCGAACATCACTTTTGAAACCGCGCGCGCCAATAACGTCTTTCCGCAGCCGGTCGGGCCGACAAAGATAAACGTGCCGATCGGGCGTTTGGGGTCCTTTAATCCGGCGCGTGAACGGCGTATCGCCTTGGAAATGGCGTGAATCGCCTCTTCCTGCGAGACGACCATCTTATGCAATTCATCTTCCATCTTAAGGAGCTTTTCCGTCTCGGTCTTTTCCATGCGGGAAAGCGGGATGCCGGTCATGCGGGAAACGGTTTCGGCAATGACGTTTTCATCCACCACGCCTTCGGCTTCCTGGTGCTGCGCCTGCCATTCCTTAAGGACGCTTTCCTTCTTGCCGCGCAGGCGTGAAAGCTTGTCGCGTATTTGGGCGGCCTTTTCAAAGTCCTGGGCGCGCACGGCCGCCTCTTTATCTTTTTCCACCTTTAATAATTCCGCTTCCATTTCCTTTAAATCAGGCGGCTTGACAAGCGATTGCAGGCGTATCCGGGCGCCGGATTCATCCATGACGTCAATCGCCTTATCCGGCAGATACCGGCCGCTGATATAGCGCACAGCAAGTTCCACGCAGGCTGCCAAAGCGCCTGGGGTATATTTTACTTTATGGTGCGCCTCGTATTTATCGCTCAATCCTTTAAGGATTTCCAGGGCTTCATCCTTGGAGGGAGGGTCGACCATGATAGTCTGGAAGCGCCTTTCCAAGGCGCCGTCTTTTTCGATATATTTACGGTATTCATCCAGGGTGGTCGCGCCGATACATTGGATTTCCCCGCGGGATAAAGCCGGCTTTAAGACGTTGGAGGCATCTATCGCGCCTTCCGCGCCGCCCGCGCCGACCAGAGTATGCAGCTCATCGATAAAAAGAATAATGTGCCTGTTCTTCCTGACTTCATTCATCACGGCCTTGATGCGTTCCTCAAATTGGCCGCGGTATTTGGTTCCGGCAACCATCATGGCAAGATCCAAAATAATAATCCGTTTATCCTTAAGAATTTCCGGCACGCGCAAGGCAATGATATCCTGCGCCAGTCCTTCGACGATGGCGGTTTTGCCGACGCCCGCCTCTCCTAAAAGCGCCGGGTTATTCTTTGTCCGGCGGCATAATACCTGGATAACGCGCTCGATTTCCCTGCGGCGCCCGATAACCGGGTCAAGCTCGTTCTGCTTGGCAAGCTCGGTGAGGTCGCGCCCGAAGGCATCCAACGCCGGGGTCTTTGACTTTCCGGAAGGGCGGGGCATAGTCTTTGCGCCGGTACCGGCAGACTCCGGCTCTTCAGCCGCTTCTTCCGCGGAATCCATCGGAGGCATGCCTGCGCCAAGAATATCAAGTATCTCTGCGCGGATATCTTCAAGTTTTACGCCCATGCTTATTAACGTCCTGGCCGCCAGCCCTTCCTGCTCTTTTAACAACCCGAGCAATAAATGTTCGGTCCCGATATAATCATGCCCGAGATTAGCGGCTTCTTCGTGGGCGAATTCCAAAGCGCGTTTGGCGCGCGGAGTAAAAGGCAAAGAACCGGCCGTGGCCGGTTTCGGCTCGGTCGGAATTTTCTTTTCTATTTCCTGAATGATTTTCTTCAGGTCTATTTCCATACTGAGTAGCGCGCGCGCGGCGACCCCGCTTCCTTCGCGGACGAGCGCAAGAAGAATGTGTTCCGTGCCGATTGAATCATGCCCGAGCTTTTGCGCCTCGTTGCGTGCCAGGCTCATTACTTTACGCGCACGGTCGGTGAATTTATCAAACATATTTATCGCTCCTCTTTATACGGTTTTCCCGTATACATAACTACATTAAAATCAACGAGTTACACATACGAGCGCGGCGCCTGCCGGATAACTTAATTTAAACGGCTGTTATCATAACAAATAAGCCTAAAAAGTCAAGAGAAAAATATTGCAAAGCAACAACCCATTATGGTAAAGTATGCCTTGTATGAAAATCATTGCCGTGGCAAACCAGAAAGGCGGCGTGGGGAAAACCACCACCGCGATTAACCTGGCGTATTGCCTGAGCCTGGCAGAAAAACCGTGCCTCCTGGTTGATATGGATCCGCAGGCAAACGCGACCAGCGGAATTGGTTCCAAAACGGATCATACCAGCGGAGTTTATGCCGTTATTACCGGCGCTAACCAAATCAGCAAAGCAATCACCAGTTCGCCTTACCTCGGGCTTGATATCCTGGTTTCCAGCCCGCTTTTAAACGACCTGGAACAGCAAGGACTCTTGCGCCAGATAGGACCGCTTAAACTTAAAAATATCCTGAAAGAGGTCAATAAAATTTACGACTATGCGATTGTCGATTGCCCCCCTTCTTTCGGGACGTTCTCGCTTAACGCGCTGATTGCCGCCCATGAAGTTTTGATTCCTATCCAATGCGAGTATTTCGCGATGGAGGGACTATCACAAATGATTTCCATCATTGACGATGTCCGTAATAAATATAATCCGGAATTAAAGGTTAACGGGATTATACTGACTATGTATGAACCGGATATCGAATTTTCAAGGGAGGTTGCCGGCGAGGTAAGCAAGCACTTTCCGGACCTTACCTTTAAAACCAAGATAAGACGTGATGTAACTATAGCCGAATCAGCCAGTTTTGGGCAACCAGGGATAGTTTATAACCCTGTTTCATGTGGAACATTCGGCTATGTAGAATTATCCAGAGAGATTTTAGGCCGGAATTAGGCCTATATAGGAGATTAGGCTAATGGTAAAGAAACTTGGCAGGGGGTTAGGTGACATCATATCTAACCAGCCCAAGATATCTGCCAAACCGGAGATGATACCATTCCTGAATAATACCACTGCACCCCCCATACTTAGGCCTATCAGCATTAAATTAGAGCCTAAACCGGAGATAAACAATACAGTAGTGCCTGAAAAGGCGTTATCTGCCAAGGCTGACAGGGGGGTAGATACATTAAGCATAACTGATATTATCCCCAATAGATTCCAGCCCAGAAAGGAATTCGACCCACAGGCATTAAACGAACTTGCCGAGTCTATCAAGGCAAGCGGGGTAATCCAGCCTTTGTTGGTCAGGGCCGTTGGCAGTAAGTATGAATTGATAGCCGGGGAGCGGCGCTGGAGGGCATGCCAGATTCTAAAGCTGGATAAAATCCCTGCCCTAATAAAGCAGGCTGATGACCGGACTATGCTGGAGTGGGCGATTATTGAAAATACCCAAAGGAAAGACTTAAACCCGATTGAAAAAGGCAGGGCGTATAAAAGCTTTGCGGATGTCTTTAAACTGACCCATGAAGAGGTTGGCAAACGGATTGGCTTGGACCGTTCTACCGTAACTAATTTCATACGACTTCTGGAACTACCGAAAGAGATCCAGGACGAGGTTTCACGTGGAACTATCACGATGGGGCATGCCAGGGCGTTGCTCGGAGTCGCTGATAAGCCGACCCAATTAAAGCTCGCCCAAAGAATAAAGAAGGAAGGGATGTCTGTCCGGAAACTTGAGTATAATATCAGTTATCTTAACCGAAAGCAAACGCAAACCGCCCAGCCTGTTTCACAGAATCTATATTTAAAAGAGCTGGAGGAAAGGCTGCGGCGTAAGTTCGGCACTAAGATAACCATAAGCGCTTATAAATCAAAAGGTTACATAGGAATACACTTCTTTACAAATGAGGATTTCCAAAGGATTTTAGAGTTGCTTGAATCTAAATAAAACTTGGATTAATAAGGAGCTGCATCACTATGATTGGCTTAGGTTTTGACATTCACCGCTTGGTTAAAGGGCGACCTTTGATATTAGGCGGGGTAAAGATTAAATACCCGCTCGGATTACTCGGGCATTCGGACGGCGATGCTCTTTTGCACGCGATATGCGATGGGATTTTGGGGGCATGCGGAATGGGAGATATCGGAGATTTATTCCCGGATACCGACCCGAAATTCAAGGGAATCGACAGCGCAGTTTTTATCAGGGAGATTTTGGCGATGCTTTCCAAGCAAAAGATAAAAGTCAACTCGATTGATACTATCATATTTGCCGAGGCGCCGAAACTCGGGACTATTAAACAGAAGATACGGGAATCTGTCGCGCGCCTTTTAAAACTCAGCAAAACCAAAGTAAATATCAAGGCAAAAACTATGGAGGGACTGGGTCCTATCGGCGGGAAAAAGGCGATTGCCTCGCTTGCCCTGGTCGCCATAAAAAGGGCTAATAAAACTTGAGCTTACGCAACTATATCGCTACTATGGTGTTACTTACGGTATGCCCCGCTTTGCGGGACTGACCGCCGAGGTGTCTTATGGCAGAAGAACTCAAGGATTCATTTATCGGCAGGGATTTAGGCTCCTGCGAGCTTATGAAAAAGCTCGGCGAAGGCGGCATGGGCGCAGTCTATCTTGCGCACCACAAACGGCTCGATAAAAACGTGGCGGTCAAAATACTGCCGGTTTCTTTCTCTAAAGAGGATGACCGGGTAAAACGTTTCATACGCGAAGCGCGGTCCACAGCTAAGCTTGACCATCCGAATATCATCCAGATTTTTGATATCCAAAAAGATAAAACGGGCGGATTTTATTTTATTATCATGCAATATATCGACGGTGACAACCTGGATATGATGGTAAAAAAACAAGGAAGACTCCCTATTCCCGAAGCAGTCCGGATTATCAAATCAGCCGCCAGTGCTCTTGGCGCGGCCCATTCCTCCGGTGTAATCCACCGCGATATCAAGGCAGAAAACATCATGGTTTCCTCTCATAAGGAAATAAAACTTATGGATTTCGGGCTGGCAAGAATCGGGGATTCATCCAGCAGTATTTCCTCTGCCGGCGACATCATGGGAACGCCCCATTACATGGCGCCCGAACAGGCAAAAGGCGAACCGATTGACCACCGGGCGGATATCTACGCGCTCGGAATAACTTTTTACTACGCCCTGACCGGGAAACGCCCCTTTGACGGCGCCACGCCGGTAACCGTAATCATGAAACACCTGAATGACGAGCCGCCTGACCCGACCCTTTTCGCCCCGGATATCCCGAAAAGCCTGGTAAGAATACTCCTTAAAATGATGGCGAAGGAGCAGAAATCACGCTACCAATCAGCCCAGGATCTGATAAACGATCTGGACAATTTTATCATAGAAACTCCTTCGGCGATGAGTTCAACCGCCAAGACGGTTACTTATACTCCCATGCCGACCATTAAAACAGCCGCGCCTAAATGGAAAAAGGGAGTAAAGATTGCCGGAATCGTTATTTTGGCGTTGTTAGCGCTTATAATTATATCAAAAGCCGGCAAGAACCGCGACCAAAAGCAGGATGCGAAACCGCCTGATACAACCCAGAAAGAACCAACAAAAGAGCCGCCCGTCATCGCCAAGAAACCGTTTAACGATATGCTTAAAGAGGCGAGAGATTTACGCGACCAAAACCCGACTAAATACAAAGAAAATATCGCTGCTTTTGAGGCTATCCTAAAAGCCTATCCTCATGACCCGCTAGCCCCGAAAATAAAAGATGAAATCAATCGGCTGAATAAAGAACACGAAAAATACAAAATGCAAAAGCAGATGGAAGCGGCCGTGCTTAACCGATGCACCGGGTTTTGCGATGCGTTTAAGAACGGCAACGACCGGGCAATGCTTTCCTATTTCAACAGCGCTAAATTCAATCGGATAGCTCTTAAAAAGCTGGAGGGATTTCTTAAAAGAGCCGTGGAATACTTTAAATCGCACCAGATTGAAATAGAAAAATACACCTTGAGCAAAGACGAGCTGAAAATGCATTTAACCGCTTCCGAGCCCATCGCCGAGGTAATGGTAATCTATCACTTCAAAAGAGATAGTAAGCAGGATACCAAGCTCCAAGCCCTGCAGTGGGTTTACCAGGAAAACCAGTGGTACCTGATGCCCGGCCAACAGCAGGATTTGCCTTTCGCCCCTTCCGAACTACCCGAGAAATAATTGCTATTCTCCCGCTTTAATGTTATATTAAAATTATGAGTTCAAACAGACTTGTCTTCTTATTAATCATGGACGGATGGGGAGTTAATCCCAAGACTGAGGGAAACGCCATCAAATTAGCCAAGCTTAAGAATATTCCTCTCTTAGAAAAAACCTATCCTTATACCGAGCTTTCCGCATCGGGGTTTGATGTCGGGTTACCGAGAGGCCTAATGGGCAATTCCGAGGTTGGGCACTTGAATCTCGGCGCAGGAAGAATCGTCTGGCAGGAAATCACCCGCATAGATAAAGCCATAGAGGATGGAACGTTTTTCACAAACCCCGAACTGGTTGCCGCCATGACTTATGCTAAAAACAATAATTCTAGTCTGCACCTTATGGGCCTGGTCTCTGACGGAGGAGTCCACAGCTCGGACCGCCATTATTTCGCGTTATTGGAAATGGCGAAAAAGATGGGCCTTCCCAAAGATAAAGTATTCTTCCACGCGGCAATGGACGGACGCGACACGCCCCCGACCAGCGGCATCGGCTATATAGAAAAGATTGTTGCCAAGATGAAAGAAATCGGCATCGGCAAAATTGCCACTATTTCAGGCAGGTATTATTTGATGGACCGAGACAAACGCTGGGAACGGGTGCAGATAGCGTATGACGCCTTGACAAGCGGAGAAGGGGTGCTTGAAGACGACCCGATTATTGCGATGAAAAACGCCTATGCGCGTGGGGAAACCGACGAATTTATTAAACCCATTATTCTAAAGAATACGAGCCGAATCAGGGATAATGATTCTGTTATATTCTTCAACTTCCGGGCCGACCGGGCGCGCGAGATTACCAGAACGCTTACAGAATCAGGATTTACTGATTTCAAGCGTAAGGTATTTCCTAAGGTTTTCTACACCATCATGACAATGTATGACGAGAACTTTACCCTCCCTATCGCCTTTAAGCCGGTGCATCTTAAAAACATATTCGGTGAAATACTCTCGCAGAATAATCTTACGGAACTGCGCATAGCTGAGACGGAGAAATACGCCCACGTCACCTACTTCTTTAACGGAGGCGAGGAAGCCCCGTTTAAGGGCGAAGACCGAATGCTGGTACCTTCTCCCAAGGTCCCGACCTATGACTTACAGCCGGAAATGAGCGCGCCTGAAGTGACCAGCAAGGTATTAGAAGCGATTAGTTCAAAAAAGTATAACGTAATCGTTCTTAATTTTGCCAATTGTGATATGGTCGGACATACCGGAGTTCTGGAAGCAGCGATAAAGGCAGCCGAGATTGTGGATGAATGCGTAGGTAAGATTGTGGAGGCGGTCAAAGCGGTCGGGGGGATAGCCATGATAACCGCAGACCACGGCAATGCCGAGGAGATGATTGATGTGGAACATAAAGGGGGAGCGCATACATATCACACGACAAATCCGGTTCCGTTTACGCTGGTCGCTGATGATTACAAAGGACGCAAGCTCAGGAGCGGCGGGAAATTATGCGATGTCGCGCCGACCATATTGGAATTATTAAACATCCCCAAGCCAAAGGAAATGGATGGGGAGAGTTTATTATGCTGAAAGTAAGTTATTAAGAAGGAGCGTGTTATGAGATGTATCTCGTTAGGTAAACAAAGGTTATTTCGCTTTCTAGGGCTATGTTTTCTGGTTTGGCTGGGGTTAGGCGGGCTGGCTGGATTTGCCGAGGAGAAGGTTGAGCCTAAGGATAGTCCACAGGTTTATAAGGTGAAAGTCGTAACTGATTTTAAGCCTGATTTATCCCTGAAAGGAGTGGTTATGCCGCAGGAGTTTAAGTGCCTGCCGCAGATTGAGATGAAAGAATTTGGCGGTGACTTTAAGATTGAGTCTATCCTCCCCCAGGGAACGTCGGTGAAGAGCGGTGATATTATTTTGAAGCTGGATACAGAGCCTTTGGATAAGGAGATAAAAAATACGGTTGAGCGGCTGGACAACCTGAAGTTTGACTTTGCCCAGTCAAAAGAACGCCTGCCATTGGATGAAAAGAATTCGGCCCAGGACCTGGAGCGGGCTGAAATACGTTATGCGCGCGCTAAGGAACAGTTGAAAAACTATACCGAAATAGAATGGCCTTTGCAAAAGGATCGAGATGCCTTGTCTATGAAATGGAGCGAGGGGCGGCTGGCTGACCAGATAACAGAACTGGAACAATTGGTTAAGATGTACGAGGAAAGCGAAATCGCCTCCAAGACAAAGGATTTGGTGCTCGAGCGAACTAAGCGCGATGTGGAATTATCCAAGATTTCCCTGGAGCTTTCCAAGAGGGAGCAGGCTTTCCGCCACAACGTGGAACATCCGAAAAAACTGGAGGATCTGGTTAATGAGGGGAAATGGGCAAAAGAGGATTTGGAGCTGCTGAAAAAACGCACCGCAATGAACGCGGATAAGTCAAAAGAGTCTTTGGGCAATATGGAGTTTGAGTTGAGGGAGCAGACGGAGCGTTTGGAGCATCTTAAGAATGACTTGTCTTTATGCACGCTTACCGCCGGCTCAAGCGGAGTTTTGGTCTACGGCGATTTGACGAAACTCCTGGTTTCCGACAGGCCCATTTTCAAGGAACTCGATGATATTCCCGTAAAAGGCGATAGCGTTAAACCGGATCGGCTTGCCTTTACGGTTTATGCGCCTGAAAAATACGGAGTGATGGTGTCGGTTCCGGAAAGCGTCCGGTTTCTGGTGGAGAACGGGTTAAAGGGGTTGGTGCTTATCAATGCCTTGCCGGACAGGAGTTTCCATGCCGCGGTTTCGCAGATAGCGGATTTGGCAGACGGGAAAAAAGGCGGCGATGCGGAGTATTCAACCTGCCTTAAACTTGAAGAAGCTGACCTTCGGCGATTGCAGCCCGGATTAAGTTGTACCGTCAAGCTGGACTTTAAGGCGTTTGAAGGCGTGATAATGATACCTTCAAAGCTGCTTATAGAGCGCAAGGGCAAAGTGTTTGTCAAGGTCAAAAAAGACGATGCCGTCTCCGAACAGGAGGTTTTTGCCGGCATGTCAGATAATAATAATACGATAATCCTTTACGGGATTGCAACGGGCGATGAACTTGTGTTTCCTTAACCAAGGATTAAGCCATGCGAAATTTAGGATTGAATCGTATCTTAGGCATAAGAATAAAATGTAATTCCCGTTGCTACGGGAGTCGAAGCTTGAGCTTCGTGCTGAAGTTGCGGTTAATTGCAGTTTTGCTGGCTTTGTCCCTGGTTGTCTCCTGCGCCGGTGAGAGGACTATCCGTATCGGCTCGGCTTTTGATGAGTCTGTTTCCGCTTCATCCAAAGATATCAAGCGCGCCCTGGATAGAGGGACCGATTATCTGCTTAAGACGCAGAATCCGGATGGCTCCTGGGGCTCTTTTGATTTCCCTTATGAAATAATTTACCTGGGGACGATTGCCTCATTTGATGCCTTTCGCAATGCCACCAGCGCGCTTTGCTGCATGGCGCTGATGAAAGATTGCGCCGGAAAGGAAACAGAACGGCGTGCAGCCTTGACTAAAGGGATTCGCTTCCTGATGAAGCAACCGCCTGAGTGCCGTTCGACACCGGATGTTTTGTATCATACCTGGGCTTTGCTCTACGTTACACAGTGCCTTTCCAGGGCGACTGTCTATGAGGGTTTGGATATCCCCAGAAAAGAGCTTGTCGATTCGGCGAATAAGTGGCTGCGCATGTTACAGCATATGCAATACGCCGACGGCGGGTTTGGTTATTATGATTTCGGTTATGGCTATCAAAAGCCTCCGGGCTTTGAATCGACAAGTTTCATGACCGGCGCGGCTTTGTGCGCGTTTTGGGATGCGCAAAAGGCAGGCTTAACGGTTTCGCCCGGCACTATTTCATCAGCCGTAAAATGCCTTAAACGGATGCGCACTCCGGAAAAGAGTTATAGTTATGGGACTGACAGCCGTTTGTATCCGGCATGGCATGTCAACCGACCCAAAGGCTCTCTGGGCCGTTCCCAACCCTGCAATCTTGCCCTTTTTCGCTATAAAGATGAGGTAACGCTGGCGGATTTAAAACTCGGGCTTGATTGGATGTTCAAGGAGCATCACTTTATGGAAGCCGGGAAATACCGCCCTTCTCCGCATGAATCATGGTATGCCACGTCCGGATATTATTTCTTCTTCGGGCATTTCTATGCATCAGAGGTCATTGCGGAATTGCCTGCGGAAGAACAAAAACCTTATTGGCAGGCGCTGGCAAGGACGATCCTGCCCTGCCAGGAAAAAGACGGTTCCTGGTGGGACTATCCGTTGTATAACTATTACAAAGCCTACGGCACCGCGTACGCCTTGCTTATTCTGTCACCGGCGTTTAATATGCCGGATAAGCAGCCCTAACTTAACGGAACCTTTACCGAATCAGCTAAGTCACTCGTGGTGAACCAAAGGATCTGGATGGGGAAAACTTGATATGGTCGTGAGTATTATATAGCGGCAGAGTATAAAGAGGAAATAAAATTTTAAATTTGCCCGTAATTCATAGAACCTGCCTGTTCCGATACCCCTTTTTTTATCTCGGTTTAAACGTCCTTAACGCTTGGCTGATACGCTTTAAACCCTTTTTCAGGATTTCGGTTTTGACACCGAATCCCAAGCGGAAGTGACTCGCTTCTCCGTCCCTTCGCAAGCTCAGGGATGCTTCGCTAAAAAACTCACCCGGCGCGACCAGAGTGCTGTATTTCTTTTTGAGATGCGCCACGAAATCCATCGCTTTTATCCCTCGCGGTAAGCGCGGGAAACAGATTGCCCCGCCGGCCGGCTCCACCCATTCCAATTTCTCTTCGGATTCCATCCAGTCTTTAAGTATTGCCAGATTCGTTGAGATAAGGGTATCCGTATATTTTTGCAGATATTTAATCTTACGGAAAGCAAAGAGCGCCATCTTTTCCGATGGATATGAATTCTGCCCGACGAGATAAACAATAATCCGGTTAAAAAGGCTGGCTAATTTCGGCGTGCTCAAGACCCAGCCCGCCCTGACCCAGCCCAAGCCGTATGCCTTAGTCAGGCTTGCTATGGTAATGACATTATCTGACAATTTAAACGCCGGTGCAGGGGAATTCTTTCCTAGATACTCCATATAAATCTCGTTGGAGATAACATAAGCGCCAACCCGCCCGGCAAGCTTAGCTATTTTATACATATCATCCTGCGAAATTCTTGCCCCGCTTGGATTATGCAGATTAGTAAGATAAATAAGCTTGACCTGTTTGGTTAATAATTTCTTCAGCTGGGCAATATCCGGCTGGAATCCGTTTTCAAAAGGGCGGGAAAGCCTTTTTACACGGCAACCCAAACCTAAAGGAATATTGAGAAGCGGCGGATAACAGGGCTCTTCCACGATAACCTCATCACCCGGATTTAAGAGCGCAATCGAAGGAAGAAACATCCCCATGCTGGCGCCGGCGGCTAAAGTGACATTGGCAGGCTTTACCCGGTAACGGCAGGCAATTTCTTCCTTAAGTCTGGCAAAACCATCAAAATCCGCATACGAACCTTTGGTTTCGATATCCTTTAAAGAAAAGCCGAGCTTGGTAAGTTCGCTTAAAGGGATATCGCGGATGCCGCTCACGACCAAAGGATAATCCACCCCGCTTTTTATGTTTTCCCTGACCCAGTTTATGTATTTGGTTTCGTTGAAGTTCATGTTATAATCAGTATATTGAACTATTCGGCTAAAGTCAAATCTTATTGCCGACTATTTAAACAGAAATAAATCGGGAATAAAAGCGTTTCAGAATTTGTTCTATTATTATCCGGGCGGCAAGAGAAAATTAGTTGACTAATACAGCGCCGAAAATTATAATTACGCTAAAGGAAGGAGTCCCGAAAAATGCCATCTCTCCATAAAAGCATCCTGGCGATAACGGTTTTTCTAAGCATCTTCGTCCTTTCGCAACCTGGCAACGCGCAGGATAAAGCCAAATGGGCACAAGCCAAGCAGGATTTCCAGGCCAATAACAACAGCAAGAAGCACGGGGAAAGGCTCCGGGCTGTCCAGGGGCTGGCCGATGCGCTCTATCCGGAGGCAGAATCAGAAGCGGTTGATTTATTGGTAAAAATCATTGCCGATGAAATCAACCTGGCAAACAACAAATTCGAGGACAGGATAGACGCAAACATTATTGATGCCTGCGTGCAGGGCCTTCGGAAAATCACCACGGAAAAGGCGGTTGAGAAGCTGATAAAACACGCCAAGAACGCCGGCTTGAACTGGCGAGCCCGCTTTAACATAATAAAAGGCCTGGGCGGGATACCCTCCCCCAAGAAAGTAACGGCGCTGGTCGAACTGATTGAAGACAAAAGCCCTAAAATCAAGCTGGCGGTTTTCGATGCGCTCGGCTCGCTGGGCGCGCGGGAAGGCGCGGAATCGGCTTGTAAACTGCTTAATTCGGAAGAAATATGGGAAGTAAAAATCGCCGTCACCGAATATTTGAATAAACTGAATGACCAATCGCTAATCGAGCCGCTGATTCAGGCATTAATGGGGAAAAACCTCGAGGGACGGCCCAGGGATGAGGTGGCATCAGTCTTAAAAAAGCTGACCGGGGTCGATTGCGGATTACAGGGCTCTGCCTGGATGTCCTGGTGGAATAAAAAGAAACAGGGAACGGAAGCCAACCCCTCAAATCCGGACGAGGATGCCAGTTATACGGCGGTTTACTACGGGGTAAAGGTCACTTCAACCCGGATTGTTTTCATCCTGGACATTTCCGGAAGCATGGATTGGGGCGCCGAATGGACGGAAGACGAGGAAAGCAAGAAGAAACAGCTTAAGCCGAGATTCACGGGCAAAGACGGCAAGCCGGCCGACGATAAATTAGCGGAAGAGCTGAAAAACAAGAAAGAAGAAATAGACAAACGGACTATCTCCAAAAGGATTGAAGCGGCAAAAAGGGAATTGATTAATACGATTTACAATATTGATTCTTCCGTTTACTTCACGATAATATTTTTCCACAGCGGGGTGATACCATGGAAAGAATCGCTCATCCCGGCAACGGCGGCAAACAAGCTGGAAGCGATACAGGAAATAGATAAGCAGCTGCCGAACGGAAATACAGCGACTTTTGACGCGCTGGAAACAGCTTATAAGCTAAACGAGCAGGGCTCGGGTAAAAACAAGACAGTAACCATTGACAAAAGCGGATACGTTTCCGCAGGAAGCGGCGGCGCGGATACGATTTTCCTGGTAAGCGACGGCGTGCCGACCGCGGGAAAAATAACCGACCGGCCGACAATCGTAAGCGAACTAAAAAAGATTAACGAAACCAGGAAAATAAAGATAAACACGGTCGGAGTCGGCTCTTCCAAAGGAGTCCCTCCCCAGGTACAGGCAAAGGATGGATTGCCGGATATCAACTTCCTGAGAAGCTTAGCCGAGGTGACCGGCGGGATTTTTGTCGATAAAACCACCCCGTAAACCAAATAAAAATATCCGCTATCATTGAAAATTTCGCTTGACAATTCTTAAGGCATTTGTTATGGTATCTGCTTATATGAAAAAGTGGCTGGTTATCGTAATAGCGTTAATAATAATCTTTTCACCCGGCGTCTACATACTGATGGCGGAAAAGAAAACAGGCGACAGGGAAGCTAAATACGTCTGGAAACCGGTTAAGGCGCTGGTAACGCATTATTGCTGGAAGGAAAAACTGGAAAAAAGGTGGAAAGGAAAAACAGCGCTTAATACCTCCGCCAAAAATGACAAAGGCATTGCGGTTGATCCGACGCTCATTCCTTACGGTTCCGTAGTTTTAATACCGGGCGTGGGCATCCGGACCGCGGATGATACCGGCGGCCGGTGCAAGAAATACGGGCAAGAAAGCAAGGTCGTGATAGACGTCCGCTGGGAAGACAAAACCGCCCGCGAACTAAAGCAACTCGGCTCCAAAGAACAGGTTATTTACGTTTTGGAGAGGGTTCCTCCTGAATAATATTCGCCTGTTTTTCAATCTCGGTTATCAACCAGTTAATCTTGACAATTATCGCCTGATTGGTTTATAATATTGTTTTCGGATTAAATTTACAGGGAGGTGCATATGTCAGGACATTCACATTGGGCAACAATCAAACATAAAAAGCAAGCAAGCGATGCCAAAAAAGGCAAAATGTTTTCTAAAGTAGCCAAATTAATAATGCTGGCGGCACGCGAAGGCGGGGCAGACCCGGCCAACAACATCAAATTGCAATATGCGATGGACAAAGCCCGCGAGGTGAATATGCCCAGGGATAACGTCGACCGGGCAATCAAAAAAGGGGCGGGCGGCGACCAGGAAGGCTCTAAACTGGAAGACGTGATGTATGAAGGTTTCGGCAAAGCCGGAGTGGCCGTTATGGCGGAGGCGTTAACCGATAACCGCAACCGGACTGTTTCCGAAATACGCAAGGTCTTTGAAACAAAGGGCGGGCGTTTGGGAGAGGTAAATTCGGTCAGGCGCATGTTCGAACGCAAGGGGTTTTTCGTTATCCCGAAAGGTTCCAATCAGGAAGACGCTGTTTTGACCGCGGCCTTAGAAGCCGGCGCGAGCGATGCCGAACTTGCCGGCGATATCTTTGAAATCACCTGCGACCCGAAGGATTTTGACGCCGTAAAGAAAGTGCTCAAAGCAAAAGGATTCGAGCTGAAAACCGGCGAAATCGTTTACCAGCCGGTAAATTATGTCCCGGTTAACGATAAAGAAGACGGCCGGAAACTGGTCGAACTGGTCGAAGCGCTGGAAGACCATGACGATGTCCAGAACGTCTACGCCAATTTCGATATCCCAGATAATATCATGGCGGAAATCGTAAAGGGATAATGATTAGCTATGCCGGATACCGAACAATTAATATTTGATGGTATTAAAGGAATCGCGGAAGGGGAAACTTTCCAGATTAATTACGGGCAACTGGCCACCATCGGGAGAAGCCGGCTGGCGGATATAAGCCTGAGGCGCTGCCCTAAATATAAAGAGCTTAAACCGGAAGACCTGAAAAACGAGGCGATTTTAAGCATTTCCAGAAAACACCTGCGTATCGGATTTTATAATTGGCAAACGGTGGAGCTGAAAGACCTTTCCACTAATGGGACATACGTTGCGCTAAAGCCTGCCGACAGCGGTGAGAAGAAATACGAACGGATTACCCGGAAGGTAATTACTAACATAAAACAACAGCCGTACGAGATCAGGTTAGGCACAAACGAAACCTTTATTTTAAGCGCACCCACCCCTGCGGAAACTCCCGCTAATGGGGTGTCCCCGAAACAAAGTTGAGCGGGGCAATAGCTCATTCTCACTGTCTCATTAAATGAGAAAATATTATTTATGAGTAATATCTTCAAAATTGCGATTACCATGGGCGACCCAGGCGGAATCGGACCCGAAGTAATAATAAAGTCACTTGCCTGTCCCGATAAGAAAATACCGGCTGTCTATGTGCTGATCGGAATGGAAGAAGTCTTTAATAAAACAGCCCGGGCTCTCGGAGAGAAGTTTAATTATAAAAAGGCTTCCCGTATAAAAGATATCGCGGATAAGGAGGGAACTGTTTATCTGATAGAGCCTAAAGCTGGCGCTGATGTCGATTACGTAACCGGCAATCACTCTAAAACCAACGGACGTATGGCATTAGAAGCGCTTAAAGCGGGAGTCAGCCTGGCTCTTAATAAAGAAGTGGACGTGCTGGTAACCGCTCCGGTAAGCAAACAAGCAATAAGCGCCGCCGGCGCCAGATTTACCGGCCATACGGAATTTATCGCCCAGCAAACAAGGGCTAAATATCCGGTGATGCTATTCGTAACGGACAAATTAAAAGTGGCATTGCTTACCACCCATCTGGCATACCGGAAAGTACCATTACATTTAACCGCACCGAATATCATTTCCACCATAGAAACCTGTAACGCCGGGTTAAAGAAGTATTTTGGCATGGTAAACCCCAAGATTGCGGTGTGTGGGCTGAATCCCCATGCCAGCGAAGGGGGAATATTAGGGCAGGAAGAAAAAACCATTATTTTACCGGCATTAGAAACAGCCCGCAAGGCTAAAATAAACTGTTCGGGGCCGTTTCCGGCTGATACGGTATTCCGCCGGGCTATAGAAAAAGAATTCGATGCGGTCATCGCGCTTTACCACGATCAGGGATTGGCTCCGTTAAAAACATTAGAGCCTTACAAGGGGGTTAATATTACGTTGGGGCTCCCTTTTATCCGAACATCGGTAATGCACGGAACCGCATTTGATATTGCCGGAAAAGGCATAGCAAATAAAAACTCTATGCAATATGCCATCCGGACGGCATATCAGATGTATCATCAGGAGTTAATCCACAAAGGGGAAAATCTGTTTAATAACTGAATATTTTACTTGATTTTAAAGAAGGACCGATATATAATGAATAAATCTTAAGTAAAGGGGGAAAACCTATGAAATTAGTTGAATGCCCGATTTGCGATTCTAAATTTGATATCGAAAAAGTACCGGAAGGCACTAAACTGAAATGCGGCAAGTGCCAGAAGGTATTCGGAGTGGTCAGGAGTGGGGAAATGATACCGGTAATGGATGCACAAAAACCGGCACCCGAATCTCTCCCCGAAGAATCCCCGGCCGAATCTCAGACTGTACGCCGGCCGAGCACGGTTCAGCCGATGAGGGCATCACAAATAAAACGGTCTTCCCAGATAAAAGAACCCCCTAAACCGAAACCAAAGCCGGAACCTTTATTATACGTAGGCTCCCTGGTCGCGTTTTTGGCTATCGGGATGTTCTTTTACGTATTTAGCCTTGTTCAGAAACCGGCACAGGCCGGAGATAAACCTGCGGGCAAGAAATCAGATGCCGCCCAGCCCAAAGATACGGAAAAAGCGACTGAAGAAAATAAATCACCCGAGCCGGCAAAAGACAACCCAACGGATACCCTAAAAGAAGAAAATAAACCAGCTGAAGAAAACAAAACTCCGGAAGAAGAGCCAAAAACCGAGTAGCTGTGTTTTGTTGGTTGGGAAGAAGAGGGTACAGCCATTCCTAAGAACGAATCCGTTTTAACAGACCCCGATATCGGCTTAATGACTCAATTCCAAAAAGGGAACCTTTCCGCATTCGAAGAGCTTATCCGTAAATATGAAACCAGCGTGATTAATACTATTTACCGCTATACCAACGACCGGGCTGAAGCTGAAGACCTGTCGCAGGAAGTTTTTATCCGTGTATTCAAATCCAAGGAAACCTACCGCCCGACTTGCCCTTTCCGTTACTGGCTTTTTACTATCCTGACTAATCTTTGCCTGAATAAAATACGCGACACCAAAAGGCACCACACTTTTTCTATTTTTAATAAGGATGAAAACCGGGAGTTAAATATAGAAGACACCCGCAATAAATCGGTCTCGGATAATTTCAAGCAAACGGAACTCCAGATTGCGGTGCGTCAAGCGCTTGATTCGCTTCCGACCAACCAAAAAATGGTGGTTATCCTCAATAAATACGAGGAGCTTTCCTATGAGGAAATCGGGCAATCAATGAAGCTATCCGTATCAGCGGTAAAATCGCTTCTTTTCCGGGCACGCGAAAACTTGAAGGATAAACTTAAGGGGGAAATCATTCTGTAAAAAAGATTGACTTTTCACTATATTTTATTATAATTAAAACACTAAATAACACTAAAAAATAAATTATGCACCATGAACAAGTCTTAACGCTGAGGTTTTCTACCCAGCCTCAATATACCCGTAAAATCTTTGATATTATAGATGAATTACTGGATATCGCCGTGATTAACCAAGAAAAGAGAAAAGAATTCATAATCGCCATGGGCGAGGCTTTGGATAACGCTATCAACCACGGTAATAAGCTTGATAAAAACAAGTCTTTGGATGTCGAGTGCCTGGTCTGCCATGATAAAATAACCTGCCGAATCAGGGATGAAGGCAACGGTTTTGACCATAAATCAATGACTGATCAGCCGATTTCGGACTTTAATCCCCAGGCGCTGATTAAAAAAGCCGCTTTAGGCAAGCTGGGGGGCTTGGGAATCGCCTTAATCAGGAAATGCACGGACGAACTCTCTTATAACGAACTTGGCAATGAAATTTCCATATCCAAGGCCTTAAAATAACCTTACCCCGATTATGGGTTAATTTCCATCCCGACCATAGGATACATTTTTACTATATCCTCAATAAGAATCTGGATATAATCGTAACCGGGATTATATGCCTTTAGGATTATCTCCTTTGTGTCAAGGGTGTAATACCACTCCCTAAACCAGCTGCGCCCGTCCTGGATTATGGTAAAAACCAGGTTTTTTAACGCCGCCTTGCGCCTTGTGTCCACAAAGAAAATAGTCCCGACCGGGAAAGGGGGGTGCATGGAATCATCATCCAGCTTTATGGCGATAATATCAGGATTATTGGTGCATTTCAAGCTGTATTCTTCCGTATTAGGAAAAGACTGCGGGAAACCCATCAGTTTTGACGCAGGGGTGATAACCGCCTCTGATTTATGCCGAATCAGGTTTATACGTGATGCGACTGGAAAGGCAGCGGGCAATTCTGGATTTTGGAGCTCTGGTTTAGAATAGATGACCGCTTCCGCCTGCCCCGACGTTACGTCGGGACGGGTATCTCCCAGAAAATCCGGAATATTAGCCATGTTATTCTTTGCATTCAGGAATTTAAGCAGTTTATTCGTGGAAATACGGAAAACATCCGAAAGAATCTGGATTTTGTGGCTGTCAATCTTGCTGGTATAACGCCCGTTCAAAAGATCAACCAGATAGCTATAATTTATGCCTAAACGCTCGGCCAAAGTCTTTTTGGGAATGCCGCGCTCGTCACGTATTTTCTCGATTATAGCCCAGGCCGAGGCTTCTTTATTGGAAGAATCCGTATTTTTCATAATTTTTATTTATGTCTTATCCGTAAATATCCGATATATATGATACGGAAATAACTGAAAGATGTCTATAAAAATTTTACTAAGAAAAACAGCTTGGAGTTGACAAAAGGCATCCGGATGTTGTATACTTAATATAGCGATAAGGCGCTATAAGAATTATGAGTTATTATAAAACGTTAGGTTTGGAAAAAGAGCCGTTTTCGACAAGCCCGGACCCGGAGTTTTTCTACCTGTCCAGCGGCCATAAAACGGTTATGACCAATCTATTGATTGAATTGAGGCTCCGGAGGGGATTAAGCGTGGTGATGGGAGATATCGGGACGGGGAAAACGACTCTTTCCAGGAAACTCGTCCAAAGCCTTAAAGAACGGGAAGGATTTGAATTCCATATGATATTTGACCCGACCTATGATACCGAGCATATTTTCTTAGCCTCCCTGATAAGGCTTTTTGGGGTGAACGCGGACAGCCATAATACCTCCCGCGTGGAATTAAAGGAAGCGTTAGAACATTTTCTGTTCCAGAAGGTGGTGGAACAGAGTAAAACCGTGGTTTTAATTATTGACGAGGCCCAGAAGCTGGAAAACACCTCGCTGGAGGTTTTGCGGGTGCTTTTAAACTACGAAACCAATGAGTATAAGCTTCTCCAACTGGTTTTATTCGGCCAGCTTGAACTTTATTCAAAACTGGCTCCGATGGCTAACCTGATGGACCGCATCAGCTTTAAGTATACGCTTAACGCTATGGACGAAAAAGAAATGGCCGAAATGATACACTTCCGCATTAAACAAGCCGGTTATACCGGCACGGTTAATCTGTTCGGCGAAGACGCCTTAAGGGAGATATACCATTATACCAAAGGGTATCCCAGGCAGGTAACGCTTTTATGCCATAAGGCGCTTAAAGCGGTCGTCATGAAAAGTAAGGCCATCGTAGACGGCCGTACGGTAAAGGAAATCATGGAATCGGAAATAAATAACGGCTGGTCGATTCCCAATAAGACAACGGCCGGCATAAAAGGGATGATTGCTTAGAGACAGGTGATTTATGGAAAATCTATCTCCGGAAGAACAATTGTTAAGGCTGATTGAGGGCGAGGATAAAACCGCCGCTCCGGCATCAGAGCCGACCGTGGTGGAAAAACCCACGCCTAAAGAAGAAACAACTGCGCTTTCGTTTTTATCGCGCGCGGGTTCGCTTTCTAAATTCTTCTCAGTTAAAACAATCTCGCTTAAATTAGCAAATCGCTTTCTTACATTAGTAAGCATCCTATTAGCGCTTTATCTGGTCTGGCAAATAAGCCATGCCCAGGCCGATATTACAAGAAAGATGCTAGAACTGGATAATTTCAAGAAAACCGCCACCCCTAACATCGTATTGCCCGAAATCGAAGATATCATACATTTCACTCAACCCTTAAAAGAAAGAAACATATTTGTGCCGCCGGAAAAGCCAAAACCGGAAATACCCGCTCCGGTTACTAATACTCCTATAACAATTGAAAACCCGCCTCCTCCGCCAATTCAAGTTGACCCGTTGATAGAACAATTAAGAAAGACTTATAAATTAGTCGGTATTATTAAAATAGATAAAGAAAAAGCCGCGGTGACCATAGAAAAAGGAAGTGAATCTTATGTATTAACCCTTAACGGCAAAACAAGAATCCAAGGAACCATCGTTGCGCCAGGGGGGGACTTCAAATACTCTTTCCGAATACGAGAAGTCAAGGAAGATTCGGTTACATTAATAGAAGAAAACTCTAATAAAGAAATGGTTCTTGGGTTTTATCAATAAGAAGGTGTCTACTGAATCCTGCCGTTGTAAGGCAATGTCTGGTAGAGAGGAGGGGTTAAAAGTATGAAAAAAGAAATGTTTTTAATCGGTATTTGTCTGGCATTGCTTTTGGTAAACGGAAAAGTATTCTCTGCGGATAACATACAGCCGGCGGAGGAGATATCTTCGGCTACTTCCAGATTAGAGAAAATAACTCCGACAGACGGAAACCAAATGCCTCCGGGAATAAGAGCCGGCCTGTCCACTCAATTTCCTGAAATGACATGGGTAGACCCGCAAATCAGGAGTTTCCTGAAAACCATCGCAGAGGTGGGCAGACTTGATATTGTCGCTTCGCAGGAAATTGTTGAGACAAAACTATCCATATTTTTAGGCCAACTTAAAAACATCACCGTCGGCGACCTTTTGGAAATCGCCTTGATAAACAACGATTTAGGGATGGAAATCAAAGGTAATATTATTAATGTAATGTCCGCTGCCCGCTTCCAGCAGCTTTATGGCCGCCAGTATAACGAAAATCGTCAGCTTAAGATTGTTAAACTAAAAAACCTTAAGCCTAGCCAAGTCGCGGCAATTTTAAAAGCAGTGCTCACCGACTTCATAGGACAAACAACTAGCATTACACCAGATGAAGCTTCCCAAAACCTGATTATTATTGCGTTCCCCGAAAGGATGAAAATCGTTGAGGAAGTTATTAAAAGCATTGATATTCCTCTTGAAACAAAAGTGTTTGAACCAAAACATGCTAAAGCAAGCACCATCGAAGCATTGTTTACCCGAACAGGCATGCTGACACCGGTGGGAACAATGAGAGTGGATGATAAGACCAACAAGCTTTTTATTACCGATACCACCGAAAACCTTAACGATATTGACAAGCTTATCAGGGAATTAGATGTAAAACCCAGGCAGGTAATGATTGAAGCCAGAATGGTGCAGGTTCAACTTAACGATACTTATTACCTCGGGGTTGAATGGGAAAAGGTTTTCAGCACGCAATCCGCGTGGAAAGGGCTGCACCTTGTGGGCAAATACCCGTTCCCAGTGGCGATTGATTCTAAGCCGTCCGATACCCTGACCGCGACGGTCGGAACCATCCCTCCGGATAATTTTACGACCGCGCTGAAAGCCCTAAGCATGTTCGGCTCGGTCAGGACTATCTCCAGCCCGAGATTAGCAACGCAGAATAATGAACTGGCAAAATTCATGGTCGGCAGCCGCGAAGCTTATGTCACCACGACCGTTACGACAACCCAGGGCGGACAATCAGTGGCGGAAAATGTCCAGTTCCTGGATGTCGGGATTGAATTAGTCGTTACTCCGACCATTAACGCCGACAATTATATCAGCATGCATATAGTTCCCGAAATAAGCTCGGTTATTAACAGGGTGCAAACCTCCCAGGGCAACCCTATTCCGATAATCCAGACAACCAATGTCGATTGCACGGTAATGATTAAAGACGGCATCACCATCGTAATCGCCGGATTAATCAGGGATGAAGACCGCGAATCCAAAGGCGGAATCCCGATTGCCAAGGATATCCCCTTAATCGGACCGATGTTCCGCCAGACCGGAACGGTTAAGATAAAAACAGAAACGGTTATTTTCCTTACTCCGTTTATTATCTCGGGCGATGCGGATGCCTCCTGGATGACCAAACAGAGAGAAATAGAACGCCCTGCGCCGCAAGAAATAAGAGAAATAAAATAAACTGTTTTAACTATAGCGCAAGGAAAACTATTAGTGAATAATCGGGAAATTCTTGCAATCTTTGTTATTACAGCTATAATCCAGGGATATTTGATGCTGACTTGTTTTAATGATCGTTTTCGTTATTTAATGTACATAAGCTTTTTAAGCAAAATCACGGCTCGCGCAACCACTGTCATTTTTGCTTCAGCCGGTAAAACAGGATTTTTCTTTATTTATAATGAACAAAGAGCGCCCCGATGTTTATCGGGACGCTTTAATATAGAATTGATTAATTTAAGGAGATTTTATGAGTAAATTCAATCGCCCACTGTTAATCTTACTGATTATCTATACCGTCCTGGTAAACATCCTTTGTTTCTATTTCATGTCCCAGGTTGATAAATCAGGAGAGCACCTGACAGCAACCCAAAAAGAACAAGAGGGTAAAATCAACCAGTTAAAGGCTGAGCTGGAAAAATACGTCTTAGCCAACAACTCGATGGGAGAATCCTTGTCCGCAAAGCAAAAATCTTACAATGACCTGCTTTCCCAAAACGAGAAACTGGCCAGCCAAACCAAGGATATTGTCGTTGAACGGGACCGGCTTGTCAGGGAAAAGGATGAGCTAAAAACCAAAACGGACCAAATAGCAAAGGAAAGGGACCAGCTTTTAATAGAAGTATCCAAAAAACGCGATGAGATAATCGCTGAGGTCCAGCGCACTTTTGAAAAGGACATTCGCAATATACAGCGGCAGCTAGCCGATGTAAAGGAACAGCTCGGCCGAACTCAAGCCGAAAGGGATTCAATCCAGGCAGAACTCCAAAAAGGGAAAAAGGAGACTGAAACGCTGCGGCGCGATTTGTCGGTTTCTTCGTCTAAAACACACGACCTGGAAAGAAAATTATCGCAGGAAACGGAGGAGAAAATCCGCCTGCTAACCCAACTCAAACAAACTCAAAATGACCTTGCCTCCGTAACAGCGGAAAAAACCAAGCTGTCGGAAGAACTCAAAAAAGAAACCGCGAAATCGGATTCTTGCTTAAAGGAACTAAATCAGACCAAAGAAAGCTTGAAGGACGCCAACAGCCAATTAGTAAAAAGCCTGGATTCCTCAAAGCAACTCACCCAAAAAACCAAGGAGATGGAAAAGAAAATCCAGGATAATGAAGCGTCCATGGAGAAATTAACTTACGAGCTATCCGCGGCGAACGAAAAAGTCAGCCTGCTGGCCAAACAAAATAAAGACAAAGATGAAAATCTTTCGAGCCTGGCAAAATCACTAAAGGATACGGAACGCACTAAACAGGACCTGCAGGATAAATTGGCCAAAAGCGAGATTCAGGTAAACACCTTAACGCGGGAAAAATCGACCAGCGAGCAAAACATGGCCATCGAAAAGAAGCGTTTTGAGGAACAGATAAAAAACCAGCAGCAGGAACTGACCCGCCTGAATAGCGAAAAAGAAAAGCTGAACTCCGGCCTGAACGCCGAAATAAACAAGCTGCAAATACAGGTAAAAGACCTGCAAAAAGAAAAGGACAGCTTTAAATCAGAGATGCAGGATAAATCGGCCAAAAGCGAGATTCAGGTAAACACCTTAACGCGGGAAAAATCGACTCTCGAGCAGACAATCGCGCTGGAAAAGAAACGCTCCGAAGAACAGGCGAAAACATATCAGCAGGAACTATCGCGCCTGAATACGGAAAAAGATAAGCTAAGCACCAGCCTGAACGCCGAAATAAACAAGCTGCAAACGCAGGCTAAGGAGCTTCAAAAAGAAAAAGACAGCCTCAACTCAAGCTTGCAAGATAAATTAAACAAAAGCGAAATGCAAATAAACACCTTAACACGGGAAAAATCGACCCTTGAGCAGACAATGGCGCTGGAAAAGAAGCGTTTTGAGGAGCAGATAAAAACCCAGCAGCAGGAACTGGCCCGCCTGAACAGCGAAAAGGAAAAGCTGAATTCCAACCTTAACGCCGAAATAAACAAGCTGCAAACGCAGGCTAAGGAACTTCAAAAAGAAAAGGATAATCTTAATACAGACCTGCAAAAAAAAGGCAACGATATTGTCGCTCTCCAAAGAGATAAATCCTATTTGGAATCGCGTATCAGCCCTCTTGAAAAAACGATTGATAAGCTCCAGAACGAGCTGAAGAACGAAACAACCGTAAAATTAAAGCTTGATGACGATTTAAAAGACGCGGAGCGAACCCAGCAAAGCTTAACCAGGGAATATAACGCTTTAAAGGAATCTTATAAGTCCGAACAAGCCGAACGTAACCGCCTGGCGAAACTTCTCGAGGAAAAAGACAGGGAATATACCACGAAGCTGACCCAACTGACAAAGGAAAACTCGGATAAAACCATAACGATAAACAGCCTGTCCGCGGAAAACACCGAATCAAGCAAAACGCTCAGGCGGCTGGAGCAAGTCCTGGAAAAAACCACCGCAAAGGCCCAGGAAGACCGGGATAAGTGGTCTAATGAACAGCGCCAGCTGACGGGCGAATTGCATTCAATAAAAGACCAGTTGGCGCAAGCAAGCAGAAGCATCCAGGATTTGACCGCGGAACGCGACCGCCTGACAAAAGACAAGGAAACTCTTCAGGCGCGAATGACCGAAAGTATAAATCAATACAACAAAACCGAGTCTCAGCTGGAAAACGCCAAGCGGGAACTCTTTTCTTTGCAGGTGACTATTGACGCGCTCAACAGAACCGTCACCGAAACAACTGCCGCTAACGCGAAATTAAACGAAAGGCTGCTTTTCACACAGGCCGAAGCGACCGAATTAAACAGGTCTTTAAGAACCGCCGAAACGGAAAAGGAATCCGCTTTAAAACAGGTTAACATGCTGGCGGAACGGCTGAACAGTTTAAACGAAGAGCTTTCAAGCCAAAAGAAAACCGCGGAAAAATATAAATCGGACTGCTCGGTTTTAGCGGATGAAAATAATACCAACCGGTTAAAAGTCGAGTCGATGAGCAAAGAAATCACGTTACTGGAAAACAAAAAAGCCGTTCTGGAAAACGACTTAAAGGATGTAAGCAACAAATTGGCTGCTGAACGCTCGGATAAGATGAAAGTCTACGCCGATTTCACCAAAGCGGATGAAAAAGCCAATAAACTGACCCATGAAAATAATACCTTAAAGGAAAGAGTTTCCTCTCTGGAAAAATCCATCGTCGACTGCGAAAAAGAAATTACATCGGGGAAAACGGATAAAAATAAATACACCAAGGAATTAAACGATACTCAGGACAAACTAACCCAAACGTCCCGCGAAAAAACGCAACTGCAAGACCAATTAAACCGCTTGCAAAAAGAACGCGATGACCTGGTAAAAAATATCGCCAAAGAGCAGGAGCAAAAATTAGCGTATTACTCTCAGCTCCAAGAATCCACTTATAAAATAGCCGCCTTGGAAAACGACCTGAACAGGCAAAAGGATGCGCTTGCCCGCGAAATCAAAGACAAAGAAAGCTATTTAAAGCAGATGAATACGGTCCGGGAGGAAAACGCCTCGCTTAATATGAAAGTCTCCACTTTGACGGATTCCGTAAGCCGGGAAAAGATGGAAAAGGAAACTTACTATAAGCAATTCAACGAATCCCAAAAACGCCTAGCTGATTTGGATAAGGAAGTAATCAACCTTAAAGGTAAAACCTTGGCCCAGGAAAACACCATCACGGCCAATGCGAAAATAATCAAAGATATGGAAAACTCGCTGTTGACCGCCCACGAAGAAAACCAATCTGTCCGGCAGGAGCTTAACTCCGCCAAGAACCAGATAACCTCGCTTAACGAAAAAGTGGCGATGGCGGATAGCCTGGCACAGGATGTCAAAGACCTGCGCGAGAAAAACACTTTTCAGGCAACGACTATCGCCAATCTGGAAAAAGAAAACCGCGATAAGCTCGATGAGCTTTCCGCTTCCTTACGGAAAGAAATGAGCGAAAAGAACGAATACTTAAGCCAGTGGAAAATCAGCCAGGACAAGGTCTCCGTTTTGACCAAGGACGTCAGCCGCCTGGAAAACTCAAACGCCCAGAACGAAAAAATCATCGCCCAGACAGACCAGGACCTGAAAAAATATATCGCGGAAAACTCCAAGCTGAGCGACAGCATGAAGGAAACCAACAAGAAAATGCTGGATGTCCTGAAGGATAAATACGACCTTAACGAAACCATCAAGAAAGTGAGTAAGGAAAAGGAATCCGTTGAAAAACAATTTGAGTCCGCCCAAAACCAGCTGTCGGACCTGACCAGGGAAAAAACCAAGCTGGAGACGTCCAAAAACCAGCTGACCGCACAGGTTGCTACTCTTGAAACCTCGCTGAAAGACCAGATGACGGAATTAAACACCCAGCTTAAAACGCTAAATGCCGACAAGAAAAGGTTTGAAGACCAGGTTAAACAGCTGAATGATTATTCAAGCGGTCTTTCAAGGGACAACTCCTCTTATAAGGATAAAATTACCCAGCTTGACAAGCAAATTTCCCAGCTTGAGACCAAACTTAAAACCACCGACACCGACCTTAACCAGGTCATCCAAAAAGAACGCGATGAGAAATACAAAATCCAGACAGATTTAACCGCCACGAAAGAACAAAACCGCGGCTTGACCTGGCAGGTTTCCGAGCTGACCGCAAAGCTGGAAAACACCAATAAAACACTTACTAACCTGCAGAATTCTTTGAAAGACCATGACGAAGAAACCACAAAGTCGCTCAAAGACCTGCGTGACCGGAACAGCTCCCTGACAAAACAATTGGATGACGAAAGGGCTACTTCCAAAGAATTGCGAAAGGTAGAAATGGACCTGCGCGATAAGGCGCTGGAACTGGAAAAGGAAAAGACCGCCTTGAAACTCGATTTCGACGAAAAGGTCAGCCAGGAAGTAAAAAAGATAGAATCCGATTATATTAACCAGGTGCAGGAACTCGGTGTGCGCTTAAGCCAGGCCAACAAACTGGTAGATAAAACCAAGAAAGACGCTAACTTCAACCTCGGCGTCGCCTTTACGCGCGCCCAGATGTATCTTGAAGCCGAACAGGCTTACAAAAACGGCATCGTGATAGATCCCATGGACAGGGATTTCTATTATAATCTGGGCATGCTTTATCACCAAAGCATGAACCGCCCGGAGGATGCGATTGTCAGCTACACAAAATACCTTGAATTATCTCCGAAAGACGACCCCAAACGCGCCCAGGTGGAACTGTGGCTGAACAACAGCAAAGATATGCTTAAAAATCGGAACAGATAAAAAAGAAGCGTCCCGGACGTAAGTCGGGGCGCTTCTTTAATTCCCCGAATAATTATTTCCCCTGGATAAACTTCTCGGCCTCCTTAACGATAATCTTCTGCGCTTCCCGCAATGGCTTATAAATCGTGCATCCGGCCGCCCGGTAATGCCCGCCTCCTCCGTAGACAAGCGCCAGCTTGCTGGCATTAATCGGCGGTTCGGTCCTTATCCCAACCTTAACCCCTTCGCCTTTATTCTTGGACTCACGGAAAAGCAGCGATATCTTCACGCCCTTAATCGAACGGATTAAATCAAAATACTGCTGTGTATCGCGCGGCTCGGTCCGGTGTTTTCTAAACATAGAGCGGGTCAGCTCCGTATAAGCGATCTTTCCACCGGCAACGATTCTTATCCGGCCGGTGCAATCGCACCTTAAGGCAAGGTCTTTCAACGTCAGGTTCTTATAAATCTTCTGGAAAACCTGGGTCAGGTTTATTTTCTGGCGCAATAAATCACTCGCCATCAAATGCGAAGAAGGCGTGGTCGAGGCATAACAAAAATTGCCCGTATCGGTCATGAGCGATACATATAAATTGATTGCGATATTCTTGTCTATGGGAACCTCCGATGCCTTTATCAGCCGGTAAACCATCTCCCCAACCGAGCTCATGCTCCCATCCGCCCAGTTGATTACCCCGAAATGGTTGTTTGAAGGATGATGGTCTATATTAACCGTCGGCAGATTAAGCGGGATATATCCGGCTAATTTTTCCAGCCGGTCAAGCCCGTCCGAATCAAGGATAAATATCGCGTCAAGATTGCTGTCCGTAACCGGGCCGCTTATCTCCTCGACCATCTTTCGCCCGGGCAAAAAATTATATTCCGAGGGGATATCGTTCTGATGGACTATCCGGACGTTTTTGCCCATCTTCTTAAGGAACAATGCCAGCGCCAGCTCGCTCCCCAGCGCATCGCCATCCGGGCGGGCATGCGCCGTGATAAGGAATCTCTGGTGCTTATTGATAAACGCCAGTATCTCTTTTATTAATCTCATAAACAAATATCGCCTTCTAAATATTCGTTCGCCGCCCTATCAATTAAAACATCAATTACTTTATTAACTTTATCCGGATAGCTATGTTTTAACCGCGCCTTCACATATTCCGGGGTAAAGCCGCTCTCTCCTTTGCCTTCGGTTAAAACTTCAACTCTTTTCCCGACAAACTGTTTCTTGTAACCCAGCGCCAGCCTCTCCCCAAGGCTTTTTAATTCCCCGCATCTTTCTTTTACCGTTTTTAGCTTAACCGGTTCGTTTGCGCCATCCGCTTTGGTTCCGGGCCTTGGGCTATACGGGAAAATATGTATCTTACTAAATTCCGCGCTTTTGGCAACATTTAATGTCTCTTCAAAATCAGCCTCGCTTTCGCCCGGGAAACCGACTATGATATCGGTCGTCACGCCGGGATTCTTAAACGCCTTTCTTATCTTTTTAACAATCTCAAGGTATCCGCGGCTGTCATACCGACGGCGCATCTCTTTTAAAACCTTATCGCTCCCGCTTTGCAATGGAATATGGAAATGCGGGCATACCTTCCGGCTATCTTTTATCCGGCTCAATAATTCATCCGTTATATGGTTCGGCTCCAAAGAGCTCAGGCGTATCCTCAGTAACGCTCCCATCAAAGACATCTTGTTAAGCAACGCCCCCAGCTCCGTATAATTACCCAGGTTTATCCCGACTAAAACTATCTCTTTATAACCGCTCCCGGCTAATTCACGCGCTTCTTTCAGGACATCATGTAACGGCCTGCTCCGGGGCGCTCCTCTTAAAAAAGGCACTATGCAATAAGAGCAATAATTGGCGCATCCGTCCTGAATCTTAAGGAACGCCCTGGTCCGGTGGCTGAATCCGCTTGCCGGGTTATCCCGTTTCTCAAGCAGGCCGGGAATCGTTTCTTTATCCCCCTGCGCGACGATTAAATCAATCCCTTCTCGCAGGCTCTCTCTTATTTCCTCCGGGTTGCGGCTGGCATAGCATCCGGTTACGATTAGGCGGCTCTCGGGATTCTCCCGCATAATCCGCTTGATTATCCGCCTGGATTTTCCCTCGCTCGCCTGCGTGACCGCGCAGGTATTGACAAAATATATCTCGGGGCTTTCTTGGGCCAAAGCCCAGCCCCGGCGGCTTAAGCTTAACTGGAGGGCGTAGCTTTCCGCCTGGTTCACCTTGCAACCTAAAGTGGCTATATTATATGTATACTTATTGCCCATTTCCCAAACCTTTCCATTCAACATAAACTATTTTCCTGCAGTGTCAAGTATTTTTCCCGTGAAATTATGTTGACCTTTGCGGCATGCGATTGTATTATAAGGTTATTCATTACATTCTTATAAAGGGGCCCGGTTATGTCGGTTGTTACATTGGGTGAGCTGGCGAAAATGCTCCGCATGGAAGCTGATTTAGTCCGCGACATCCTCACCGAAAAACACGGTATCCAGGCGGAAAAATCCACCATGGATCTGGTCTTCGGCACGGCGCGCAAGCTGGGTTACGATTTTAAGAAGCTGAAAGTCGGCAAACGCCTGAACCACCGCGAAGAAGCGCTTAACTCCATCATCGAACAGATAGAAAATAACCCCAAATGGAAACGCAAGGAAATAATCGAACACCTTAAAAAATCCGTGGAGATGATTAAAAGGGTCCATAAACGGACTTTTGAAGAAGAGTTCTCTTCCCGTTAACCGGATTTTCCGTTCCTCCTCCTTTTGTTACGACACATTAATTTTCTCTGCCGATATGATTTTTCTATTGACCCTGTTAGAAATAATTGATATACTTTAGTGCTAATAAATAATATACGAAATAAAGTGTCTGGTTAAAAGATAAGAAGGAGGTGAGCTGAATGAATAAAGGGGATTTAGTTAATGCAATGGCAAAATGTCAGCATGAAACCAAGGTTTCCGCGGAGCGGTGGCTCAACTGCACTCTTAACTGCATTGCAGAAGGCCTGAAAAAGCATCAGGCGCTGCGGCTGGTCGGATTCGGCTCTTTCGCCGTGAAAGCCAGGAAAGGGCGCATCGGACGCAACCCGCGCACCGGCGCAGCTATTAAGATTAAGCCGGGCAAAAAGGTCAGCTTCCACGCGGGTGATGAACTGAAGAAAACGATTTAATAGCAATATAGAACAACCCCCCTCATTCCCCCTTTTCAAAGGGGGATTAAAGGGGGTTGTAAATTATCTGCCCCGCCTTTTTATTCCACTTCCAGCCTTTCTTTCAAGTGCATCCGGATAATTGGATGTATCGGCTCAAGTGCTTGCGCCTTTTGGTATGCTTCGCTCGCTTCCGTTGAAAGCCGGCCATCCCTTGCGAAATACGCGTCCCCCAGCAGGGTAAAATACACCGGCTCGGCTGAATAAAAAGAAATCACCTTTTCCAGTTGTCTCACAGCGTCGGCATACTTTTTCTCATTAAGCAGTTTTTCCCCTTTTTCGGCCATTTCGCCGACCATCCGGTTTCTGGTAAACTTCATCTTGAGGTCCGGCATTTCTTCCAGCTGTTTATACATCACCCAGGCAGACCCCAGCACGCCCAGCGTCATTAGCGCGGTCAATATATAAATAGTCTTCCTTAATGATTTAATAAAGCCCTTGATAAAATCCGGGGAGACTTGGGCCGCCTCAAGGAACCGCACCCGCTTTTCTATGCTCGGATGCTGGACGGATTTCTCCGAGCCGGACATCGCGTTAAGCGAGGCGATTTTACGCAGGGCATTGGCAAACCCGCTGAAATTATCGGTAATCAAAGAACCGAATAAATCCGCCTGGTGCTCCAGCCGCCTTGAAAGATACCCGAAAATCACTATCCAATACACCATCATAAACGCAAAGATATTCCCCTGTATCCATAAGCTGTTGCCGCTAAAATAGCTTTCCATAATCTGCATTAAAACCAATGCCAAGCACAGAAAGCCGATTCCAAACATGAGGTAAAACAGGAGGTGATACTGCCGGGCATGGCCGATTTCGTGACCGAAAACCGTCTCGGTCTCTTCCGGCGTCAACTGCTCCAATATCGTATCCGTAAAAATAACGTAACGCCATTGCGGGATTAATCCGATGACCATTGCATTCGCCATCCTGCCCCGGCCGATAGGCCAGACCATGATATCCCGAAGCCTCGCTCCGGCTTTATCCTTGAGTTTCATAAGGCGCTCCCGCAATTCGCCCTCCGGAAGCGGCTTCAAGCCCCAGAGTAGTTTAAGGACGAACGGCGCGGACACAAACATCACAAACATCACCCCCAAAGCCATCAGCCACCCGCTTAAAGGATAGATATAAATTAATTCCCTGCATATTTCTACCCGGGGGATTAAATCTTCAAATAAGAAAGTGAAGACAAACTGCGGCAAGGCAATTACCAGGAAAAAACTTCTCATCTGGAAGACCAGAAACTCCCTGATAGTCCATTGCGATGACCTGATGAAACAATCCATCCGGTAAAACGGGAGCAGGCTTAAGGTGTAAGTAACGAAAAACGGCGCCAGGACTAAAAGCAAGGTTACAAAGACCACGTCTCCAATCCCGAGCCAGTGAGTGATGATAAGCGGCCAGTGGAGGAGATAAATCTGGGCGGCGTAAACAAGCAGTAACGAAATGCGGTAGAAGAGGACCCGTTTCGCGTATTTCCTGATTATGGAATGGAATTCCGCGCTGGATGGTTGAGCTGACTTAATTCTTTTAAGGTAGAATCTCACCAGAAACCCGCCGGCAAGGACGTATAAAAGGGTCAGGGCAGGGCAGGCTATCAGAGTAAGCGCGGGCTTAAAGTAAAGTGGTTCAAAGCCCAATGGGTAAGACAGCCCGATTAAAAACCCGCCGATGATGAGGAAAATCAGCATGAACATAGAAGGCTTATTAAACCATTAGAAAAACCTGTCGTCAAAGAATTCGCCGTTCCATTTTTTATTAATCAGCCGTCCTGCCGAATACCGGGGCCGCCACCGTAACCTCATTGTAACCTAACGTAACCCGCGGTGTAACCCCGCAAGGCGGGGTAACTTTTACAGAACCCAGCCGAGCAAATACACATTCACCCCGTAAGAAGTGTCCTTAAGGGCACTTTCTTACGGGGTGAACCTTAGTTATTGCTTTAAATAACCCATCCTAACAAATAGACGTTT
>JAGVQN010000002.1 GCA_020051675.1 Candidatus Brocadiia bacterium | reverse complement strand
TCTACACTCTTTCCCTACACGACGGCTCTTCCGATCTGATGGTAAATTTGCCCACCCTCTGTGTCGTTACGACAAACTTATTCTTATCTGCCTTGGCTTCTATTTTCATGCCGGCGGCAGGCCGGTCTATTTTAACCCAATAGAAGTATCGTTTCGCCGGATTGGAGGATATTACCCAGACTAAACGCGGGGGGAATGGGTTGCGGGTATATTGTATCAGCCATTTGTTGGCGTCCGTCGCGGCAGAAGTGGGCAGTTGATGCCCGGCGCCCGGATATTCCTTGTAAGCGAATTTATAGCCGTCCTTATTCTTCTCATGCAAGGCGGTGAGCGTTTCATTGGAAAAGCGTGAAGAGGCAAGCCGGTCGTATTGCGTATCCTGGTCGCCGATATGGATGGTCATCGGCGTATTTAACAGGTTGTCAAATACGGCCGGCGATTTTGAGAAGCCGCCGGCAACTACCGCCACCGCCGCGAAATGGTCGTCTTCGCCTGCCATCGTCGTGATGCCGGAAGTTCCCCAGCCGCCCATCGAATAACCTCCAAGGTAAATACGGTTGGTATCGATATTATAGCTCCGCTTGATTTCGTTCATCAGGGCGAGGATGGATTCAATCCCGCTCTTTTCTGTCCAGCCGACTAAACTGCTGTCATCCCAGACCCTGGGAATTACCACGATATCAAATGATGATGTTGCCGAACCCCACCATGTTCCCGCGATGGTTTCCCATTGCCTGGTATTTGAGTCTGCATTTCCTCCTCCGTGTAGCATTATGAAAAGCGAGAGTTTACTCCCGCTGGTTTTTCCCAGAAGCTTGTATTTGATGGGATAATTCTTATGGTGTAAAACAGAGACAGGTTTGCCTTCGCTTTTAGGCTGTTCTGCCAGCCGTTTCTTGATGATATCGGCCCATTTGGAGGCTTCATCCGGGCTGATTTCGTCGTAAGGCTTGAGTTCTTCCAGGATGCTGTTGCGGGTTGTTTCGTCAGATGAGATGTATTTGGCGATGCTTTGCGTAATCAGTTCCGGAATGATTTTCTTTAATTCTTTCTGGGCATTGGCATCATCCGGTTTCAGCTTGAGTGTTTTCTCGAATTCGTCCTGCGCCTCTTTCCACAGCTTTTTTTGCTCGCACCAGGCGCCTAATTTATAATGGCCATCCGCATCGTCTTCGGCTAACTGGCTTAATTTGTCTTTATATTCCAGCTGGTTCTTTTCCTCTTCTTTCACCCATTGGTTGTTATATTTGACATAGCCCAGTTGCTTGCGGGCGTTGGCATGGTCCGGGGCTAACTGGATTACCTTCTCAAAATGGGCATTGGCTTTTTCCGGCATCTTGTTTTGCAGGCACCACAAGCCTAACTGGTAATTGCCGGCAACGTCATTATCCTTGAGCTTGGAAAGTTTTTCCTGGTAAACGTCCTCGTTAGAACCCGCGGCAATACATATGCCGATGAGAGAGAGGCAGAGGAAGGCAAGACCGGCCAGTAGCGCTTTATTTTTATTGCCGGATAAGAAGAGAACCATGTTTTTACCCTCCTGTTAGTGTAGAACCATTATACTTATGCGGAGTTAATATACTAAACAATTAAGAATGATTTTATATTCCGTGTTTCTTGGAAATCGTTTTTAGAGTAGCTGGGCAATCCGTTCTTTGATGGTTTTAGCTTCATCTGCCAGATGGGAGAGTTTTTGTGGTGCGAATTTACTGATTGCATCTATGATTTTTTGCAGGCAATCCATAGCAAACATGTAAGCGCCTTTGCGCGGAGCGTTATGCCCGACTTCTTCCTCCCAGACTTCGCATGAGGAAAGCCTTATTTGTGATTTTAGCGCCACCAGTATAATATAATGGTCCAGCGCTGAATGCATCGGGCGTTTATCAACGGGGATTTTCTTTACTCTCTGGACATAGTCGTCCTTCAGGAATTTCATTACCCGGTGGACAAACGGCCTAAGGAGCTGGTAAACCGGGTCTTTGGTGAAATCAGGACGAGAAAGTTCATCGTCATCAAACTTCTCTCCGGAATCACTGTCATTCCAGCCCGCTAATTCTGGCAACAAATTCGACCACGGTTCAGACGGTTCATCTTCATCATCATGGAATTCTACTTTTCTGATTTTGTAGTCATCGTCGTTATCGTCTTTTATTTCAGGGATTTCTTTAAGGTCTAAAAAGCGTTCGGGTTCATGATTGTTAAAGACGGCGTCCCGATTCCGCATAAAGCTGTAACAGGCCATGGTTTCCTGGGCGCGGCGGTCCTGTTCCTCTGAATCTTCCATCATCTGTTGCATGCCTCTTTCAAGGGCTTCGTCGGTAAGTCCTTCATCTTCAACGATAGCCATTATCGGTTCTTCCAGGCGCGCCTGCTCGCGGTAATAATTCAGCCAGCGGTCAACTGACCATGATTCATCCGCATCAGGCTCATACGGACGGCGCTTGCGGTTTTCACGGAATCCTTTAAACAGGTTAAGGATAATCCGGAAATCAGGGAGAATTCTTGCCAAATCTCGGAAGAATCGGACCTGCCCGAATGGAAGTCCGGTCAGGCGGGGCGAAGATTGTCCTTCGCTTTTTGTGGCTTCTTCCATTTTAGGCAGGGCATTGTCCAGTAATTTTAGCGCCTTGAATGTATCATCACGGATATAATATTCCAATATCCCGTTTAGCCCGTCTTTTATTGCTGACAAAGCATGCTGAATCTTTTCCGCCG
>JAGVQN010000082.1 GCA_020051675.1 Candidatus Brocadiia bacterium | reverse complement strand
TGAGTAAAGCATTTAAATAGATTATCCTACCTTACATATATGAATATGGATAAGCATGTTATCTTTTTGAGCGATGCGCACCTTTCTATCGGCTACCCGCAGCGAATGGCGAAGATGCTGGATTTTATGCTTTCACCGGAATTCCGCTCGGCTTCCGCCGTCTATATCCTGGGCGACCTTTTCGATTTCTGGATAGGACCCAAACATATCGAGCTCACGGATTATCAGGATATCATTTCCTCACTTAAAAGGCGCACCCAAAACGGACAGCAAATTAATTTTATCTACGGCAACCGAGACTTCCTGGTGGATAAATCCTTTGCCAAAGCAACCGGAGTAAAGATTTTGGGCGACAGCGCTGATTTACAACTGGATGATAAAAAAGTATGGCTAACGCACGGCGATTTGTTATGCACCCTTGATAAGGGGTACCGGAGCTACCGCCGGCTAGCGAGGAGCGAACTGATTAAATCCGCTTATAAAAGCATTCCGCAGAAGGCAAGTTATGGAATCGGCAAATCCCTGCGCGGGCTTTCCACGCACCTGGTAAAACAAAAGCCCGACCCGGAAAGGAATATCACGCCAAAGGCAGTCGAGGCAACCTTTAAAAAAGGGTATGATATTATCATATGCGGACACGTCCACCGTAACGGTGTGGAAAACCATCCGAACGGCAAGACGCTTTATACATTAGGCTCTTTCGGGGAAGGCGGCCATTACCTGATTTATCAAAACGGCTCTTTTACACCATCGGTATTCTGAAACTTTCAACCGGAAAATCCAAGAGAATATTTACAAAGCATGCCTAAAATGATATGATTCCTCCTATGAAAACAGTCGGCTTTATCAGCCTGGGATGCCCTAAAAACCTGGTGGATTCTGAAGTGATGCTGGGAGCTTTGGGAAAAGCCGGCTATAAAATAGTATCTGACGGCCAGCCGGCGGATGTTTTCATAATTAACACATGTTGTTTTATCAGGGAAGCGACCGAAGAATCGGAAAGCATCATCAGGCAGGCGTTATCTCTCAAAAAGGAAGGCAAATACAAAAAGGTTGTGGTCGCCGGATGCCTGCCCCAACGCGTGGGTGACAAACTGAAAGATAAATACAAGGCGGACGCGTGGCTCGGCTCTTTCGGCAGGGATGAGATAGTTAAACTGTTGCCCAAACTTTCCGTGGAGGAAAAACCGGTTAAGACCGTCCCTCGCGTTCCGGAGGCGGCAAGAATTGATAACCAACGCTGGCGCTTTACCCCAAAGCATTTCGCCTATTTACGCATTGCCGAAGGATGCAACAACCGCTGCACTTATTGCGTAATCCCCCGCTTCCACGGGCGTTACCGGAGCAAGCCAATCCCGGCAATCATCAAAGAAGCCGAGCAACTAACTAAAGACGGCGCCAAAGAAATCAATCTTATCGCGCAGGACACCACTTGTTACGGAAAGGACCTTTACGGCGGAAAGTCCAAATTAGCCGAATTATTGGGGAAACTGGCGGGCGTTAAAGGCATCCAATGGATAAGAGTCCTTTACACCAACCCGCGCTATTTTACGGAAGATTTAATAAACGAAATAGCCGCGAATAAAAAGGTGGTTAAATATATCGATATCCCTATCCAGCATATCAGCGATAATATCCTGCGCAAGATGGGCCGAGGAATAAAAGGCAAAGATGCGGTTGAACTTATCGCTAAACTGCGCCGCAGGATAAAAGGACTATTCCTAAGGACATCCATAATCGTCGGATTTCCTGGAGAGACGGAAAAAGATTTTAACGAGCTTATGAATTTCCTGGCGGAAACCAAATTCGAGCGGCTGGGCGCTTTTATATATTCGCCGGAAGAAAGCACCCCGGCTTTCGGCTTTGATAAACAGGTCCCGGAAAAGGCCAAGGTAAAACGCCTCGATACGGTCATGCGCGCCCAGCAGAAAATAGCCTTTGGCTTTAACAGACGCCTGAAAGGCCAAGTTGTCCCTGCCATTATAGACGAAAAGAAAGGCAATTGTTTTATCGGGCGGATTTACGGTGACGCTCCGGAAGTGGACGGCAATATCTTTATACGCCAAACAAAACAAGGAGGGAAAAGCTTGAGAATCGGCGCCATATATAATATACTGGTCACAGGAGCTAAGGGATACGATTTGACAGGAGAACTTTATGAATCTTGCTAACCGTTTGACGTTAAGCCGCCTGTTTATTTCAATCATTTATTTCGTGATGCTGTTCTTTTCCTATAAAGACCGCATTTTCCACACGGCATTTATAGACTGCGCCCTGGGCCTTTTTGCAATTGCGATCCTGACTGACATATTGGACGGCTACATTGCGCGGCGCTATAAAATGGTGACCAATTTCGGGAGGCTTGCCGACCCCTTTATAGATAAGGTGCTCGTCTGCGGGACTTTCGTATTTTTCGTCAGCTGGGCTCCCATGCAATATTTTATGCCCGCCTGGATGCTGGTGGTGATTTTAGGGCGTGAATTCCTAGTCAGCGCTTTAAGGGCTTTTGCCGAATCAAAAGGCATCGCTTTCGGCAGCTCTTTGTGGGGCCAGCATAAAATGACCACCCAAAGCCTGACAATACTTTGGGCATTAATTTATTGGGGATATCTGGCTATCGGGGCGGCTATCTGGCCGGCGGTTATATTAAGAGCCTTTGTCTGGCTGACCCTGATTACAACCATTATTTCCGGACTTTCATATATATTAGATTTCTATAAATTATCACGCCAGGTGAAACGGAATTAACCCAATCAATGAAGAATTTCATTTTAAAAGGGCTGGTCAGCGCCGGTTACACAGGTTATTTCCCATGGATCGGCGGCACTGTCGGAACGATTTTTGCGGTTGATCTCTACCTTATCTGTTACGGATTCATTAATATTCCGTATAAAGAATATTGCATAAGCGGCGCCGGCGCATTGATTTTCTCCGCCATCTGCCTTTTAACCGGGAAATGGGCGGAAAGATATTACGGAAGAAAAGACCCAAATCCGTTCGTGCTGGATGAATTCGCCGGTTATTTCCTTTCGGTATTCATGATAAGCCTCTCGCAAACGCCGGCACTGGTTATCATTACCTCCTTTATACTTTTCAGGTTCTTCGATATCCTTAAGCCGTTCCCGGCAAAACAGGCGGAAAGATTAAACGGAGGAATGGGCATTGTCGCGGACGATTTAATCGCCGGACTTTACGCCAATATTTTAACCAGGATATTGCTGGCAATGCCATGGTTTATAAAACTTGACCCCTCTTCATATATTTTGTAATCTTAAACACTATGGCAACAGGTGAATCACGTAAATTTAAAAGCGGCATTTATAAAGGCCAGCCGAAATCAACCATCCGCCGCGCCAAAACAGTTGTTTTACCGCAGCGGGCAAGCGAAGGCGGCGACGAACAACTAATGCATATTTCATTGAAACCAAAGGGATTGCCTTTAGGCTTAAAATACGCCCTTCTGACTGCGCTGGCAATCACCATCGCCATACTTATTGTCGTCATTATTTCCTATGTTTCTATCAGGAGCGAGGTGGAAAACCAGATAAACGAATCCGGTATCATGCTGACCAACGTGTTATCCGGCTTTGATGTGGAATTCTGGAAAAGCGTCCAAAAAAACAATAAAATCGAACAGATTACGGCAACTAATATCATTAATCTGCTTGTGACGGAAGAAAAAGATAAAAAGGAGTATTTGATCGCATCCTTAAAACCCCAGCAGCCCATCAGCCTGGCAAATGAACGATTTTTAAGTATGACAGACGACGATATAGAAATCAAGGAGTCCTACTATTCCGAACAAATAGGCGCAGCTAACCTGATAAGAACGCGCGCTTATCGCAAAGAGATTTTGGATAAAAACGGAAAAGGAACGAACCATTATATCACACTATTTATTTCGGCGCGGAAAATTGACGAGGTTTTAAACAGCCTGTTTATAGTGTTTTTATTGCCGGCATTCCTGGCAATCGCCATCGGCGCCGGAATCGGATTGTGGATGGCATCGCAGGTGACCAAGCCGATTAAAAATCTTATTGATGATATGGAAGAAGTCAGCGAGGGCAATCTGGAACACCAATCCGCGATAACCTCTAATGATGAAATCGGCGTCCTGACTAAGGTTTTTAACCGGATGACCAACAGCCTGAAAACAGCGCATGATAAGGAACTTGAAGCAAAGGCGCTGGAACACGAATTAAATATTGCCCATGAAATACAGGCAAACCTTTTACCGAAAAAAATACCGGAAATACCGGGTTATGATATCGCCACCTACTACCGGGCAAGCAAGGAAGTGGGCGGCGATTATTACGATATCATCAACATTGACGAGTCTAACATCGGAATAATCGTGGCGGATGTTTCCGGCAAAGGAATTCCCGGCTCTATGGTCATGACCATGGCGCGCAGCCTGGTGCGCATGGAAGCGGCACGCAATCTTTCCGCAGCCGATACCCTGATAAAAGTAAACCGCATTATGGCAACCGATATAAGGCGGGGCATGTTTGTAACGGCTCTTTATATTGTCTTAAATATAAAAAACCATACCGCGCTGATAAGCAGTGCCGGACATAACCCATTGATAATCTGGCGCAAAAAACTAAACGCACATGAATTGGTTAACCCGAACGGGATCGCGCTCGGCTTTGACCGAGGCCCGGTTTTTGAACGGACCATCAAGGAAGTCTCGATTAACCTGAACTGGGGCGACCGGCTGGTCGGCTATACCGACGGCGTGGTGGAATCGATGAACCAAAACGATGAGGAATTCGGTGCGGAACGCTTCTATAACCTGGTTAACCAGCTGGGAGAAACGGAATCCCGCTTGTTTATAAATAAAGTCATCGAGGAAATAGATGCGCATAAGGGCGATGCCCCCCAACATGACGATATCACACTTATCTCTTGTAAATTCAGCGGATAAGATTGAAAAGGAGAGCTTGAATTATGGGCGATGACTCAAGAGAAAACACATTAAGGAAACAGGAGCCTGATAAAAATAAACATCATGACAGGCTGACAATCTCCAGCGATTTAAAACTGCTTTACCTGGTCAGGCAATTTGTCGTCAATTTTATGCGCCAGATAGCCCTGCCCGCCGATTACGAAAACCGGATCGTCTTGGCAGTTGATGAGGCTGTCAGCAATATCATCGAACACGCTTACGAATCAAAAGCAGACGGCTATATCGATATACAAATAACCAGGGACAAAAAGCAGATTTCTTTCAGCATTACGGACTGGGGGAAACCGTTTAATCCCAACAAAGTCAAAAAGCCTGATATAGCAAAATCTATCAAGTCCGGGACCAAGGGAGGGCTCGGTATCTTCCTGATGAAACAAATAATGGATGAGGTAAAATATACTTTTAAAAGTGGACAAAATCATTTGTATTTAGTAAAGTATTTAACTTTGTAAAAGGAGGCATAATATGGGCGACTTTCAGATTAACACTCAAAAACTATCAGAGGGAGTCACATCTATTTCAATCAAGGGGTTTCTGGACGCTTACACCTACAGCGAATTCGAGCAAACCATTAATAATCTTTTTAACCAGAAACAGTATAAGTTGGTTGTTGATATGTCAAACGTGGATTATATCAGCAGCGCCGGAGCGGGTGTCTTTATCGGCGCCATTGGACTGGCGCAGGAAAACAACGGCAATATTATCATCATCCGGCCCAAACCGGGCGTAAAGGAAGTGTTCGACCTTTTGGGCCTTTCACAGATTTTTACCATTACCAATAATCTGGAATCAGCCATCAAGACTTTAACGGGGAAATAATCTCCAATATAATGCGCCCTCGTTATTATCTGGTAAGCGCCTGCCTGGCAGGCATAAATTCGCGCTACGATGGCTCTTCCGCCTTAAACAGGTCTCTTTATTCCCGCTTTAAAAATAAACCACTGCTGATTGTCTGTCCCGAGGTATCCGGAGGATTATCCGTTCCCAGGCTGCCGGTCCAGATTACCCACGCCCCGACGTTCGTCGGGACGGGACGCAGTTCCGCCGCTAAAAACAACGCCAAATCCTGCGACGGAAAATCTGTCTGGGAAAATAAGGCGCGCTTGACTTCCGCAAAAGGTAAAGATTTTACAGGGGCTTTCCTTAAAGGCTGTAAAAGAATCGAGTGCGTATTGAAAGCAGTTAAAATAAAAGCGGCGTTCCTTAAAGCGCGCAGCCCTTCCTGTGGAAGCGGATTTGTCTATAACCGAAACACGAAAACGGGCGCGGTGAAATTAGCCAAAGGAGACGGAGTTTTCGCCCATATGCTTAAAAAGCGGAAAATCCAGGTTAAGTCTTTTTAGCCGCCTGGGACGCCAGGCTTTTGCCTTCCTTCTTGGTCCTCAGCTTTGCGTATTCCCAGGTGTATTCATACAGGTGCAAGCCCTTGCTGGCGGCAAAAATCTCGCCGTCTTCCACGCCGATTTCGGAAGCCATATATTCCTTCAGGAGCTGCAATCCTGCCAGGTTGGAAGGAAATCCCGCCCACAAATCCCAGGAGCGGAAATACAGCATAAAATGCAGCTTGCCGTAACGGATCCGCGTATCGATAATGCGCAGGCACGGCGGGTCAAGGAGTTTGATATCGGAAGGCATGCCTATTTCCATGGTCGCCTGGTTTGTCCCGTAACCGTTTGTCTTATATATTTTTACCGCTTCCTCTATCTGGTTGACATTAAGCGGCATATCTTTAAACATCTGCCCCCGCTCCACTTCCCCGAAAGCTTTCGGGGGAACGATAGGGAGTCCCTGCCTTTCAGGCAGGGCGCCCACTTCCGGAACCTTGATGCGCGGGTCGACCAGCCGCTCGCCGTAGGTATAATCCTCGCCCTCCTGCTTGGTGCCGGTAAGAAGGTAATTCATATATTGCTCGACATATTCCATTGAAGTCGGCGGCGGGATAGATACCCCTTCCGGCATTAAAGGAATTATCGGGCGGTGATTGGGCTTTCTGACCTGGATTACGACATAATCAAACTCCAGTCTTCGCTGCCCGGCAAAGCTTCCCCGGTCAATGGTATAAACATGCCCATAATCGAGTATTTTATCTATGCACTGGAACCAGGCATCGTCCAGGTTAAATGCTTCGATAAAAACCGGCTTCATCTGGTCGGATGGCGTCATAAATATTCTCCGTATTAATCAGCGTAATTCTTCTTTTAAGTATGCTTTCAATTCTTCCCCGTGCTTCAAGATATCATCGACATTAATCTCTTTTTTGGGAGAAAGTATATAAGAAAAAACATAATGGTTTTCAATCGGATAAGGTATCAGGAATATCAGAAGGTCAAAGGGGAAAATATGGATAAAAGGCGGTTTTACTGGCGCCATGTTTGTTTGCGTTTGGTAACCTTCTTTTTGCAGGATTATCTGCCTGGTCCCGTAATATGTAAAAGGGAATGTGTAAGGCGTCACGCCCATTTCCTGCGAATCGATAATTACCTTGGCGCCTTCCGGCTGGGAACGGATTGTCATCTGGCGGTTGGCGCATCCGGCAAAAATAATAACCAGGCTTAAAATTATAATACCGCGTTTCATAGTCACTTCGTTTTATTATAGCATGTTTCCGGTTTAATTCCACTAATTATAAATTCTTTGCTGACCTGTTTCATATCGCCGGATCCTAACCCCTTTAGTTGCAATTTACCGATGCTTATCCTCATAAGCGATTTTACCGGGCAGCCGAACTTGGCAAAGATACGCCTTATCTCCCGTTTCTTGCCTTCGGAAAGGGTCATTTCCAATACCGTGATATTGCCGAGTTTCTTTATTATTTTCAAGGTGGATGAGCCGGTTTTACCTTCGGAAAGCCAGACGCCTTTTTGCACCTTGTCCGCAACCTCGTCGGCGAGCACGCCTTTGACCACAATGCGGTATGTCTTGGGAACTTCGTAGCGCGGATGCGCCAGCATGTTGCAAAGCTCCCCGTCATTGGTTACGATTATCAATCCTTCGGAATCCGCATCCAGCCTTCCCACCGTATAAAGACGGTACGGAATATTCTTAAAAAGGTTCAAGACCGTGCGGCGTCCGCGTTCATCTTTGCTGGAACAGATATAGCCCTTGGGCTTGTAGACCAGGAAATAGCACTTGGACTGTGTTTTTACGCGCTTGCCCTGATAATAAATAACATCACGCTCAATATCCACCTTGACGCCGACTTCACGGACAAGCATATTGTTAACGCTGACCAATCCCTGCCTGATGAATTCTTCGCACTTGCGCCTGGAAGCGATTCCGGCATGCGCCATCACTTTATGTAGCCGCTCTTCCATCAGAATATGTCCTTCTGGATAAGATTAATGGGTATTTTTTCCTTGAGATGTTCGCAGGCGGATTTTGTCACCTTCCGACCGCGCGGGGTTTTTTCCAGGAAACAGCATTGTATCAAAAACGGCTCGTAAACCTCTTCTATCGTATCCTCTTCCTCGCCCACGGAAACGGCAATAGTCTTTAATCCGATCGGCCCTCCGCCGTGGTTGATGATAGTCCTCAGAATCTTACGGTCCGTCTCTTCGAGACCGGCATTATCTATCCCGAGCATCTCCAGCCCTTCAAGGGCTATTTTTAAATTGATTACATTATTGGATTTAACCTGCGCCAGATCCCGGATTCTTTTGAGGAGCCGGTTGGCAACGCGGGGCGTGCCGCGGGCGCGCTGGCTGATAAGCTGCCCTGCATCATCCTCCAACTTCACGTTCAAAAGCTTGGCTGAGCGCACGGTAATCTTTAATAAATCATCTGTCGGATATAATTCCAGCTTTTCGAGAATCCCGAAGCGCGCGCGGAACGGGTCGCTCAGCAGTCCCTCCCGTGTGGTCGCGCCGATAAGCGTGAATTTCGGGACATCGATATTGACGCTCCGGGCGTGCGGGCCCTGGTCTATCATGATATTTACGGTATAATCCTCCATCGCGGAATAAAGGTATTCCTCAACGGTCTTGGGCAGTCGGTGGATTTCGTCTATAAAGAGGATATCCTTGGGCTGGAGATTGGTCAGAATGCCCACCAGGTCCGCGGGGCGCTCCATCGCCGGGCCGGAAGTCACTTTGATTTCCGCCTGGCATCGCTTGGCGACCAGGTGCGCCAGCGTGGTCTTGCCTAATCCGGGCAATCCGGTAAAAAGGATATGGTCGAGCGCCTCGCCGCGTTTCTGCGCGGCCGTGATGTATATCTTGACGTTATTGACTATCTTGGATTGTCCGACGAACTCGTCGAAGCTCTGCGGCCTTAAGGTCTGGTCAAGCCGTAAATCGTCTTCGTTCCCGACGCTTGAAACTATTTTGGGCTTAAAACTCTGGGGTTTATTCATGATAGCCAGTGCGTAGCCTCCGGGACAGATTACATTCTAAAGTTGTCTAGGGATATTTATTTTACTTTTTGGCTTCTGTCTTAACCTCAGCCTTCACCTCCGCTTTCGCTTCGGCCTTCTCCTCAAGCTTTTCCTTTATTTCTTCCGGTACTTCCTCTTCCGCTCCGGGCACGATGGTGTCCTTGAGCTTGGCGGCCTTGCCGACCCTATCCCTCAGATAATAAAGCTTGGCTCTACGGGTGCCTTCTCCGCTGCGCTTCACTGCGATTTTCGCGATATTGGGTGAATGGACCGGGAAAATCCTTTCCACGCCTTCGCCCTGGACAATGCGCCGGACGATGAAAGTCTCGTTTACGCCGCCGCCTTTCCGGGCGATGACGATTCCGTTAAATATCTGGATTCTTTCCTTGTCGCCTTCCATCACCTTTACGTGGACATCAACCGTATCGCCTATGGTGAACTTAAAAGCCTTTTCCCTCTGATATTCTTTTGAGATTTTCTCCATGATATTCATGTTACTGCCTTTCTATATTACTAATTCTATTTTAAGCAGGCGCTCTTTTTATTTACCCTTAAGTTGCGCCATTTATTTATCTCTTTATGGTTGCCGGAAAGAAGCACTTCCGGAACCGCGATTCCCTTATAAATCCGCGGCCTGGTATAATTGGGGAAATCTATTTTATCCCCCTTGCTGAAAGATTCCTCCACGGCCGAGTTCGGATTTCCCAGGACATTCGGAACCAGCCTGATTACGGAATCAATCACCACTGCCGCCGGTATTTCGCCACCTGAAAGAACGTATTTACCTATCGAAAGCTCTTCGAAATCTATGAGCTCTTTTATCCGCTCGTCAAATCCTTCATAATGCCCGCAGAGCAAAATCAGGTTTTCCCTTTTGGCAAGCGCTTTGGCGCGCGCCTGGGAAAAAACCCTGCCCGAAGGCGAGAACAAAATCTTATGCGCCTTACCCTTAATGGTCTTTTCTATCGCCTCTATCGCCCGGACGATTGGTTCAACCATCAGTACCATTCCGGGCCCGCCGCCGAAAGGGCGGTCATCAACCTTCCTGTGCTTATCCAGGGTATAATCCCGGAGGTTATGCAGTTTAATCGTTACCAGCCGCTTGGTTTGCGCCCGTTTAACGATGCTTTCCTTAAGAAAGCCCTTAAACATATTCGGGAACAAAGTAACGACATCTATCCGCATAAGGCAGTCCAAAACAAACGGCTTATTATAATAAAAGACAGGGCGTTTTGTCAATAAAAACCTGTCCCTCCAATCCTGAAGGCTTTTATCCAAACGGACTAAACAACAATACTTCTGTTTTCTATTAATCAAACGCTTTTCTTTTACTTTTCCCTCGGAATATGCTCTAGTAAACACTTACAACATTGGACAAGAATGCTATGAGCGATACAGAAAATACTTTCCCCTGCCCCCACTGCGGAAATAATCTGCCCGCCAATGCCACGTCCTGCAAGGAATGCGGCTCGGATAAATCCACCGGCTGGGCTGAAGATGCCGAAGATGCTGGCGCTAGCGCGGATATCCCGACCGAATTCACCGATTCTGATTATGATGACTTCGTCAAGAAAGAATTCGGCCATCCTTTCCTCCTCAATCCCTGGCTCATCGCGACCGCCCTCGTAATACTATTATTGATTTTCTTGATGATATTCTACCGATAACTATAATATACCGCTTATGTCAGAACTGAGAAAAGACCCGATTTTAGGCCGGTGGGTAATCATCGCCACCGAGCGCGCCCAGAGGCCGGATGATTTCAAGCATCCGGAAGTGCAGTCGAATCCCACTAACTGCCCGCTGTGCGAAGGCAAGGAATCCGGCACTCCGCCGGAAATACTGGCACTCAGGGACCCCGCCTCCAAGCCCAACGGTCCGGGCTGGAGAGTCCGCGTCGTCCCCAATAAATTCCCGGCATTGCGCATCGAAGGCAATCCCGATAAGCGCGGCAAGGGCATCTACGATAAAATGAACGGCATCGGCGCGCATGAGGTCATCATAGAAACGCCCCAGCATATCGCCTCCATGGCGCCGCTTTCCGAAGAGCATCTACGGGATATCCTTCTGGTCTACCGCGAGCGATTACTCGACCTCAAGAAAGACCCGCGCTTTAATTACGGGCTCATCTTCAAGAACGTGGGGAACACCGCCGGGGCGTCGCTGGAACACACGCATTCGCAGATTGTCGCCACGCCGATTGTCCCCATCCGGATAAACCAGGAAATGACCGGCAGTAAGAACTTCTACGATTACCGCGGCCGGTGCATCTTCTGCGATATCATCGCGCAGGAACTGGAGGAAAAAGAGCGGCTGGTGATAAACGACGAGCTCTTTGTCGCCATCAATCCTTTTGCCTCGCGCTTCCCATTCGAGACCTGGATTATGCCCAAGCAGCACCTAACGCACTTTGAGAATATTTCGCAGAGCCTGATTCCCGGGCTGGCGCGGATCATGAAGGATATCTTCGTGCGGCTGGAAAAGGTTTTGCATAATCCGCCTTATAATATGCTGATACACACCACGCCTTTCAACATGGATTCCTCCGAGCATTACCACTGGCACATAGAAATAATACCGCGCATCACGCGGATGGCCGGATTCGAATGGGGAACCGGCTTTTATATTAATCCGATGTCTCCGGAAAGCGCCTCGGCATTTTTGCGCGAGACGACTTAGAAACACTGACAAGATAAACTTAACCGATCATTCTTCCACCGCTTCGGCGGGGTCAGAATGACATTTTGCTTGTATATTATGAAAGTGCTGTATGATATCGCGGGCGGATTCTACGCCCGGGGAGAACTGGCCATAAGCGGGCTCGGGTATAACGTCCTGCTTTTAATCCAAACCATTGCCAACCTGCGCTATCTCCCCAAGCGCATGAAGGATTTAGTGCATCAGGTGGAACTGAGCGCCTTCGGCGGGTTCCCGGTCGCGCTGATTGTGGGCGTTTTTACCGGCATGGTGCTGGCCTTGCAGGCGGGCATAGAACTTGCCCGGTTCGGCCAGGAGGAAAATATCGGCGCGCTGGTAGCCGCTTCCATGTGCCGCGAAATGGGACCGGTCATGACCGGCTATATACTGGCGGGCTTAATCGGCTCGACCATGGCCGCGGAACTGGGCACCATGAAGGTCTCCGAGGAAATAGACGCGCTGGAAGTGATGTCCATAAACCCGGTGAATTATCTGGTCATGCCGCGCGTCGTGGCGATGGCTTTGGTTTGCCCGCTTCTGACCATCTACACAAATCTAATCGGTATCCTGGGCGGCGCGCTGGTCGGCAACCTTATCCTTAACGTTAATTTCAACCTGTATTTCCGCTACGCGCAGGAAACGCTGGATTTAAAGGATATCTACAGCGGCCTTTTCAAGTCGTTTATATTCGGGATTACCATAGCTTTAGTCGGCTGCGCCCAGGGCCTGCGCGCCCAGAACGGCGCCGCCGGGGTCGGCCGGGCAACCATGCGCGCGGTCGTTATCTCCTTTATCGCTATATTGATATTTGATTATATATTGACCTGGTTCTTCTACTGGGCGATAGGAAGTTAAATTTCGACTCGTACACGGATTGAGCTGATTAAGCTGAGGGTTTTGTTTGAATTAATTAGGAAAATCTGTTTAATCTGCTAAATCAGTGTACTGAAGATTATCTATGATAGAATTTATTGACGTGCATAAATCATTCGGCAAGCACCCTGTCCTTGACGGAATAAACTTCCGGATAGAGCGGGGCGAGACCTTTGCCATTATCGGCCGGAGCGGCTGCGGCAAAAGCGTCACTTTAAAACACATGGTCGGCCTTTTGGCGCCGGACAAAGGCACCGTGATTGTGGACGGGGATGATGTGCCAAGCGCGGATTCCGGGACCATGGATAAAATACGCCTGAAATTCGGATTCCTTTTCCAATCCGGGGCGCTCCTTAATTCATTGAATGTATCGGATAACATCGCCCTGCCTTTAAGGGAGCACAAGCTGATACCGGAATCCGAAGTGCCCTTAAGGGTGAGCGAAGCGCTCACCATGCTCGGCTTAAAGCAGCTGGAAAAGGTGATGCCGGCGGAGCTTTCCGGCGGGATGAAGAAGCGGGTCGCGCTGGCGCGCGCCATTATCGCGCGGCCGGAAATAATACTTTATGACGAACCGACCACCGGGCTTGACCCGATTATGTCCAATGTCATTAACGACCTGATTATCCAGATGAAGAAAACCTTTAACGTTACCTCCGTGGTGGTCACCCACGATATGAAAAGCACCTTTAAGGTGGCCGACCGGATAGTCCTTTTATACGAAGGCAAAATATTCCGCACCGGCACCCCGCAGGAATTCCAGGCAAGCGCCGACCCCTATATCAAACAGTTTGTCGATGGCGCGAGTGACGGCCCCTTTAAGGATGAGGATGAGGAAAAGTTGAAGAAAGCTTCGGATAAATTATCTTGATATTCAAAACATTATAAACTAATATATAATCATGAGCGTTAAAAAAGAACTGCAAATCGGGGTGCTCTTTATCGTCGGGTTGATTCTACTGTTTGTCTTCACCATTACCATATCCAAGCTGAAAATCTTTAATCCTACTTATAATTATATGGTCTTCTTCAAATCCATCGGCGGATTAAAGACCGGCGACCCGGTGCGCGTTTCCGGGATGGAAATCGGCACGGTCGAATCCCTGAAACTCCTGCACAATACCGAAATCAAAGTAATACTTAAAGCCAATGTGGCAATACCCTTATATAAAGACTATAAAATAGCCATAGAAGAAGCCAGCAGTTTAGGCGGCAACCTGATTTCCATTAAACAGGGCACGCCGGGGCTGGGCGAAATCTCCAAGGAAGAATACAAGGGCTTGCGCGGCACGATAACGCCTTCCGGCATTAATAAGATGGGCGAATTCGTCGAGGAAAACAAGGATGAGGTCAAGGATGCCCTTCGAAAGATAAAAGAAATGATAAATAATATCAGCGCCGGGAAAGGAACCCTCGGCAAGCTTATCACCGATGATACGCTTTATAATAATCTTAAGGATGCTTCGGAATCCATAAACATTGCCTTGGAAGACGTTAAAAAGATAACCAAACAGCTTGCGGGAGGCAAAGGCACTTTGGGTAAACTGCTCTTTGACGAAAAGCTTGCCGGACAGCTTTCGCAGGTCGGGGACGGCGTGGAAAAAGTCATCGCGCCGGTAATGAAAACACAGGTTTTCCTTAATGTGGAATCAAAATACTTTTCCGAATCAGAGGCGCTCGTCTCCAAGCTAAACCTGACCATCCACCCGCACGAACAGCGGTATTTCCTGGTCGGCGGCGCTTTTATGGCGCTGGATAAAGACGGCGTGGTGGATTTTGAAGACAAGATAAACAAAGGCGAAGACCAGACTTTCATTAAACCGGAAATACAGCTGGCTTACAAATACAATTGGGATAAACACGTTTTTACCTTCCGCCCGGGATTGATCGAAGGCAAAGGCGGCCTCGGAATAGATTGGGATATCCCGAAAGAGGCGACCGGAATAGTTCCTTTGCACATTACCTTCGAAGGCCGGGATGCCTATAACAGCGTGGCTGACGAAAATATTGATGAAAACGTCCGCGGAGGGATGTTCCGCATTTACGCCACGGCGAATATTTGGGAACACTTCAAACTGTATGCCGGCGCCAACAGGCTCTTTAATAACGACGTTGAATTCATGGGCGGGGCATGCTTCTCATATAACGACGCCGATATAAAGAACTTCATCGTGCTGATTGGGCTGTCCAAGCCGTAAAAGATTCTCGCCTCTTGAGATGCTTTAACCAGAAAATATCATTACATGATGGCTTCCATGTGATTTTCACGGTACGTCCCCGCTTTGTCCTGAGATTCCGCCCCGATGGACATCGGGAAGGGACGGGGCTGACCGCCGAGGGGGTGGTTAGGATAGTCTGATACCATAAAAGAAACGGAATGATTTACTCTTCTTCTTCCGCGGCGATTTTGGCGTTGGCGACGATCGTTTCCTGTGTCTTGCCCGGCACGATATCATAATGCGAGAATTCCATGGCGTAGTGCCCTTCGCCGCCGGTTATCGAGCGCAGTTCGGTCGAATACTTTGAAACCTCCGCCAGGGGAACGGTCGCCTTGATAACCTGCTGTCCGGCAATCGTATCCATCCCGGTAATCCTGCCCCGGCGCGAAGTGAGGTCGCCGGTAATATCGCCCATGAATTTGGAGGGAATGGTTATTTCAATATTAACGACCGGTTCGATGAGGGTGGGCCTGGCATTCTTAAATGCAATCTGGAACGCCTTGGAACCGGCAATCTTAAAAGCGGCTTCGGAGGAATCGACCACGTGGAAAGAGCCGTCATAAACCGTGACGCAGACATCAACGACCGGGTAGCCGGCGATAACGCCCCGTTCCAGTATTCCGCGCACGCCCTTTTCTATTGCCGGGACATACTGGTTTGGAATGGAACCGCCGAATATTTCATTATTAAACTTAAAGCCTTCTCCGCGCGGCGTGGGCTCTATCCTTAAGTAAACCTCGCCGTATTGGCCGCGGCCGCCGGTCTGTTTCTTGTGTTTATACTGGCCTTCGGCTTTTATATTAATCGTTTCTTTATAAGCAATCTTGGGCTGTTTGGTGGTAACATGCACGTCATAGCGCTGTTTCAACCTGCCCATCACAACATCCAGGTGCAAAGTGGAAATGCCGCTTATAACCAGCTCATTGGTCTGCCTGTCGCGCAGGATTTTGAAAGTCGGGTCGGAATCCGTCATCTTTGCCAGAGAGACGCTTAAGCGCTGTTCATCGCTCTTGCTTTTCGGCTCGATTGCCAGCGAGGCCATCGGGTGCGGAAACTCGATAACCGGATATTTAATCGGGTTAGCGGGCAAAGAGAAAGTATCCGATATGGACATCTCTTCTATCTTGGTGACCGCGACGATATCGCCGGAACCCACCTTATCAACGGCCCGAAGGTCCTTGCCGAACGGCTTAAAAAGCTTGGGCAGTTTCTGGGTCTTCTGTGTCCGGCTGTTAAAGAGCGCCAGATCCGGGGTTAATACTCCGGAAAGGATGCGCATATAAACTATCTTGCCGACAAACGGGTCGCTGACGCATTTAAAGACAAAGGAACTGAAAGGCTCGCTGTCGCCTGATTTACGTTCAAGCAGCTCTTCCGGTTTTGACGGGTTAACCCCCGTTTTCGCCTCTAAATCATTTGGCGATGGGAAATACTTGGCGGCGAAACCCAGGAATTCGTCAATGCCGATTCCTTTTTTGGCGGAAACGCAGAAGATCGGGATAACCTTCCCCTTTAAGAAAGCCTTCCTTAAAGCGGAGGCTAATTCATCCTTGGTGATTTCCTTGCCGTCAAGATATTTATTAAGAAGCTGGTCATCCACTTCGACCGAGGCTTCGACCATTTTATCCCTCTGCTGTTTGAGCTCCGCGCTCAGCTTATCCGGCTCGGCATCCATAATATTAACCGTTTCCTTTAATGCGGAACCGGTGGCGTTAGGGAGTATTACCGGAATGCAATTTTCCCCGAACGTTTCGCGGACAGAGGCGAATACCTCCGGCAGTTTCAGGTTTTCCATGTCAATCTTATTGATGACGATGGCGCAGGGAAGATTGTAATGCTTTATTTTATCCCACATCTTGCGGGTATTAATCATGATGCCGGAAGCGGCGTTGATGAAAAGGACGGCGCTATCCGCCGCGCAGAGTGCGGAGATGGCTTCCGCGATGAAATCCGGGTAGCCCGGCGCATCAAAGATATTGAACAAACAATCTTTTGCCTGGGCGTGGACGATGGCGCAATCTATGGAGTTTTTGCGTTCTTTTTCATCAGGTTCGGCATCGCAAACCGAAGACCCGCTTTCGACCTCGCCCAAGCGGTTGGTGGCGCCGGTCTTAAAGAGAATCTGTTCGGTAAAAGATGTTTTACCGGAATCTCCGTGCCCGACAAAGGCAATATTCCTGAAATTAGCCATTTAAAAGTTGCTTTACTTTATAAGGATTACCAATTCAACCCGCCTGTTTTTATCGCGTCCGGCCGCGGTTTTATTATCGGCAATCGGATTAGCCGCGCCCAGCCCTCGTGATTCGACGTTGTTCTTATCAAACCCGCATTCATTCACCAGGAAATTTGCCACGTATTTGGCGCGCGCCGAGGAAAGCTCCTCGTTATTTTTATATTTATCCTTGTGCTTGACGATCGGTTCGTTGTCGGTATAGCCATCGACCCTTAAGGGGCAAATCGGTATTTCCGCCAGGATTGCCAGGGCGACTTTCTTCAGCACGGCTTTTCCGTCCTTGGACAATGTTTCCGCGCCCGGGTCAAACACGTTTGAAACAATCACCGCGGGAGAACCGTCGCGAATAACCACTTCCAGCCCTTTTTCCTTGAGCTTGTTTGTCAGAGGGGTCAAATCCTTCTGGCTCGGAATCATGGAAGAATAATCGCTCTTATTCCGTATTTGCTGGTATAATTTCTCGTTATGTTTGTGGAGAGTGTTTACCTCTTGCTTAAGGCCGTCATTTTCCCTGTTTACACGGTTAATCTCCATCTTCAGCATTTCGTTTTCCTTCCGATACTGCATGCCGGAAACGCAGCCGACCATAACCAGGGCGCACACTAAAACCAGTGCCAAACCAATTATCCTCAATTGGTTTCTCCCCGACGTTTCGGTCGGGACTCTGCTTTGTTTCGCTTCGCTTCGCATATTATTTCCTCCTTTCAAGAAAATCATTACATAATAACTTCAATGTGATTTTCAGTGGTTAGGACTATAGTCCTATACCATTTAAAAGTTATATATTGCGTTTAACCCTGTCAATAATTGAGTCGTTTATAGTATCTTTCAGAACAAATATCGTCAAGAAAAATCCGCCCCCACAAGAATAATCAATCGGGCGTCCCGACGGATGTCGGGGCTGACTCCGGAGCTTGCGACGTCCTGCCTCTACTGCCTATAATGATTCAGGCATCCCGTGACCCCACTCCGCTTTTGCTTCGGGGGCACCCGATAATCGGGAGTCCCCGCCAACAGGTAGGGGGCGAATGTCACGGGACGGCAAAAGATACTTCAAATCACCCATCCCGCCCCGACCCCGCTTTGCGGGACGGGATACGGAGCTTGTCTAAAAACTAACCGTATTTATATACAAATCGTACATTTCCGATATAATAGGGTCAAGAATAATTCTTAACACTCGTTATAAAAGGAGGATGAAAACATGCCTGTCCGCCCTTATGACCAAAATCAACAATTCCTTTTACCTCCGAGCTTGAATGAATGGGTAAAGAAAAGCCATCCGGCACGGGTTTTCTCTGATATCGTTGACCGCATAGATATTTCAGCGTTTCAGGAAATTAAAATAGATACCCACGCCTTTACAGGCGTGGTTCTTAGTGGAATTCAAGCTTCGCTTGTCCTGTGTCTTCCTTTTCTTGCATTTGAATATATCTCTTAATTATCGCCTCATTAATGCCAATCGTTGAGACGAAAAATCCTTTTGACCATATCCCTTCGTTATCCCAATACACCTGATTAAGAAAACGAAACTTCTGGCTTAAATGCCTGCTCGTATTCTTTTTCAGCGTTTCAACAACCATACTCACTGCATATTTGGGAGGAATTACCATATGCAAATGAACATGGTCAACATAAATTCCAATCGCAACATATTCCCAATCCGGATAGTATTTTCTTGCCTCCTGAAGTTTCGTTTTCAAATAATTTACAATCCCTTCATTCAGGATTTTTCGTCTAAATCTTGTTACCCAAACAATATGATACTGCGTCCGATATACCGAATGCGATGATTTAATCAACCTCATCCAGTTAGTCTATCATAAAACTACCGGAAGACACAGGAAATTGCTCTCACCCCCGCCTTTACAGGCGGGGAACTCCCGCTGTTATTAGAAGGACGTCCCAGGTTTGATACCCGGATGATGTTCCCCGATGTCCATCGGGGTGTGGGGTTACGCCAATGGAGTCCGTGCCAGCCGTAAGTTAGAAGAAAGGCTGCTGACTGA
>JAGVQN010000003.1 GCA_020051675.1 Candidatus Brocadiia bacterium | reverse complement strand
CTCGCTGACCCTGACCGCATCCGTCCTCATATAAGTAATCAGCGCCACCGGCTCGCCCCCGATATCTATCCCTTCATAAAGCTGCTGGGCGACTATCATCGTTTTCTTGGTGGAAAATCCCATTTGCGTCGAAGCCTGCTGCTGCAGGGTGCTCGTGATAAAAGGCGGAGGCGGCTGCTGGTTATTTTCCCGCTCTCTGATATTCGCCACCTTGAAATCTGTCGTTTCCAATACACCGACCAAACTCCTCGCGCCGGCTTCGTTCGGAATGAAGACCTCGGTTGAATCGTCAGAGGGACTGCCTATCTGTTTATCATCTATTTTATTAAGAACCGCCTCGAAAGGCTTTTCATCATCTGCTTTTACCTTAAAATCACCGCTGATTTTCCAGTATTCCTGCGCTTTAAAATCACCGATTTCCTTTTCCCGCTCGACCAGTAATCTCACCGCCACGGATTGGACGCGGCCGGCGGAAAGCCCGCGGGCAACCTTGCGCCAAAGAAGCGGGGAAAGCTTATAGCCGACAATCCTGTCCAGAAAACGCCTTGCCTGCTGGGCATTAACCAGGCTCATGGAAATCTGGCGCGGTTTCTTAAAAGCATCGAGCACTGCCTGAGGCGTAATCTCGTTAAAGGTAACACGCACCACCCGTTCCGGCGCTAATTCCAAACCTTCCATCAAATGCCAGGCAATCGCCTCGCCTTCGCGGTCCGGGTCGGTCGCCAGATAAACCTTATCAACCTCGTTCAACGAACTTCTTAATTCGCTGATTACCTTATCACGTGATTCCATCAGCTGGTATTTCGGCTTGAAATCCTTTTTTATATTTATCCCTAAACCCTTCTTAGGCAGGTCGCGAATATGGCCATAGGAAGCCTTGATTTCAAAACTATCGCCCAATATCTTGGAAAGCGTTTTCACCTTGGCGGGTGATTCGACGATAACCAATGATTTCTTTTTGCTGCTTTTCTTCATATTATTATATTAATCTCCGGAGCCTGTTTTATCGTATTATGAACCATACACTTTTCCACCTGCTCATGCAAGGGTTTCTTGTGGTTTTCCGGACAGCCTCCGGGAAAAGATATCGTCGCGTCAATCATATCAATCCTGACCGGCGGGTTGGTAGATTTCGCCCAGGTCATGGATACCTTCATCCCTTCATAAGGAATCTTGTGCTTCTGGCAATACCAGACGGCATAAACGCCGATGCACGCGCCCAGAGAAGCGACAAATAGCTCCGGAGGGGTCGGGCCCTCATCATTTCCCCTGTCTTCCTTAGGCAGGTCAACGATGATATTATGCCCGCGGATATCCACATCGAACCTCATCCCGCCTTTATAACTGACATTCATCTCCATAATCAGAAGACCTTTTTTACAACGATAACACTCTATCATTGATTGCTTCGTCGTTATCCCGCTCCATTTCATTTCGGGGACACCCAATAATAGGGAATCCCCGTAGGGGGCACTCCTCGCAATGACTGCGCCCTGCCTTCCAGGCAGGGACTCCCTGTCGTCCTCCCGAAAGCCTTCGGGAAAGAGGAGCGGGGTCATTGCGAGTCCCGATTTATCGGGACGAAGCAATCTCCTAATTACTTCCTATACTTCCTCAAAGCATCCAGAACCAGTTTCATATCATCGGGCAAATCAGCGCAGAACGACATTATATTGCCGCTTAGCGGGTGCTGGAACATTATCTTATAAGCATGGAGCGCCTGCCGGTCAAGTATTATCTCATTTAATAAATTCTCATCGATTTCCTTTTTGTGTTCATCCGCCATTAAATCGCCTATGGAAAGGGTAGCTTTACCCCCGTATTTATCATCACCCGCTATCGGATGCCCGATTGATGCCAGATGAACTCGTATCTGATGTGTCCGGCCTGTTTTGGGCGCGACCTTGACAAAGGTATATCCCTTAAAGCGCTCCTGGACCTCGTAATGGGAAATGGCTTCACGCCCTTCGCCTTTCTTGGCAACGGCCATTTTCTCCTTATGGAATTTATGGCGCGACATGGGTTTATCTATGATATCCGAATCCATTTCTATCTCCCCTTCCACGATTGCCAGGTATTCCTTGCTGATAGTCCGCTTGGCGAATTGTTTCCCGAGCGACATATGCGCCCGCGCGGTCTTGGCCGCCAGCATGATGCCGCTCGTATTCTTATCCAGCCGGTGGACGATGCCCGGACGGTAAATAGATTCATCGCTTGCCTTTTCCTTGCCTCCGACGATTCTCTCGAAATCCGCGGCAGAAGGCAATACCCCGCAATGCCCCAGCAACGCGTTGGCGAGTGTTCCCGACCAATGGCCGCCTGCCGGATGAACGACCATATTGGGCGGCTTGTTGACGATAATCATATCATTATCCTCGTGGATAATGGTAAGCGGGATTGACTCCGCCACCATCTGGGGCTTTATCAGGCGCGGGACGGAAAGCGTGATGTTATCACCCACATGGAGCTCGTAAGAAGGCTTGGAGGTCTTGCCGTTCACCCTGACTAATCCATCCTTGATAAAACGCTGGACGAGGTTCCTGGAATACTCTTTCAGGCGCTTGGTGATGTAGACATCCAAACGGTAGTCCTCCAGCATCGCCTTATGGATGGAAAAGGACAGGTCAAACAGATTATCCTTATCTATAATGATTGGTTTCATAAATACTTCTTAAGTAAGCTGATTTAGCCGATTTTGCCGATGAAACTCTTATTTAAGTCATCCGTTCAATCCGCTCAATCCGCCTACATATATATGAAAGAGCTTCAAAATGTAACACAATGCCGTGTGAGGTGTCAAGAATTACTTCGTTACGTCTTTGGCAGTGGTAGTATATTAATGTATATAAAGCCCCACTCTCCCTAGATCCGCCCCGACCCCGAAAACATTTGTAGCGGGGTCGTCCCGCCTCCACCGTAACCTCATTGTAACCTCCTGTAACCCGCGGTGTAACCCCGCAAGGCGGGGTAACTTTTACAGAACCCAGCCCGCCCCTACCAACTTTAATCGAT
>JAGVQN010000081.1 GCA_020051675.1 Candidatus Brocadiia bacterium | reverse complement strand
TAATACTTTTCCCTTTGGTAAGACCATGCGCCGACCAACCCGATTATAAGGATAAAAAGGATGTAGAGTATGATAAACTTAAGAAGAGCCGGACCGGACGCGGGGAACCAGCGCGGCTTTTCGTAAATACCGTGTATTTCAGGCGCAATCAAAGGAGGACGATTGTATTTCTGGGAGAAACGGGCGATTATGCTTAAATCGATATCAGAATCTTTTATTACCATGAGATTTCCTTTTAGCCCGCCCTGCCACAGGTCAAAGACCGGTTTTAACCGCTTATCGCAGTAGGTGCCGTAAGAAATCACAAGCAAATCAACCGGCTCGAAATAATTACACTCATCAGGCAACTCATCAGGGGAAAAGGTGAAAAATTCCGAATGGCGGGCCGCTTCCGTATAACGGCTGAATTCCGCCATAAAAACATTAAACAATCTTTTTTCCACCCCGATGAGAAATTTACCCGGCTTGACAGGCGTTACGGGAATCAGCCCTTCTTTAGCCGGCGTTTCGCCTCCGGAAATTACCAGGCGGTATTTTATGCCCACCGGTGATGAATAAATGAGTACGGGAACCGAGACATCCTTTTGCGCGCGGGCGGGTATTTCAAGCGGAATTTTATAAACCGCCTGCCCGGTGTCAATTTCCAGATAACCGTTGAATGGATTATCGCCGGAGCTAATTTTAAGCTTTACCGGACACCAGGAACCGGGACGGTAATATCCATCCAGCCCGGCATCTATCCCGGTTACTTCCAAAGCTTCCGCCTGCGCTGAACCGCAATAAACCTGCAAGCCCAGCAGCACAAAACACATGCACAAAATATTACGCATCGCGTTACCCCAAAATCCTGGCGACAAGCCAGAACGGATTTAAATACAATAAAACGGCCGGGCCGACCCCGTAAAACTCGGCGAGCAAATAATAACTCAACGGAAATCCACCGCACACCGCAAAAACCGCCAGGTAATACCGCCGGATGCGGTTTCCCGAGGAATCGCCGTTAACTACCGCCATCATCACGAGCCAGATAAAAAGCATCAGTAAATGCACAATAAGCACCGTGCCAAAAGGATAGGCGCCGAGTAAGGCGCCGGCCACGCTCAGCGGCATGAATATAACGGCAAGCAAGGCAAACCCGGCAAGCCGGTTTAAAACGGCAGAAACGCTAAAACCGCTCTTGTCCCCGGTTTCGGACAAGAAAAGCGGAAAAACTATCAGGATTAAAAATATTTTAAGCTCCTCAACAATCGGTAAAACCGCCTTCTGCGAAACGAAGTCGAAATAATTCCTCCCCGCGCACAGCATATAGACCACTAAACCCGCCAAACATGCCGATATTAAATAAATAAATAAATGCTTCCGTTTCATGATATTTACGTTATACTTGAAATATTCTTGACATGCGAATTATTTTAGCATAAAATTTATGGGGTAATCAATAGTTTAATAAAAGGAGATGATCATGGCAGAAACATTAGTCGTCGTCAGCAAGGTAAAGAAAATGGCAAAAGAAGCGGGCATGCGCACAGGCGCGGATGCCATTGAAAAACTAAGCCAGATGGTCGCGGATAAAGTAAAAGCCGGGATGGAAAAAGCCAAGGCCTCAGGCAAAAAAACCGTTCAGGCAAGCGACCTGGACTAATACACACTAACCGCCATCCGGATTTGCGTCCCCGGATTTCTCCGTAAACATTCCGAGGAGAAACTGTTGCCCGGATCAAAAACCGCCCTTTCCCTCGGAAAACACGCCTCCGATAAAAGATTCCGCCGGGGTTGATTTGCTTTATGATTGTTCTTTTTTATACCGATAACTACATATATATAAAGAAACTATAGCAACCGCATAATTAAGAGGTGCAATATGATTCAAAAACAAATTCAAAGTAAGATACTCTGTTTTCTTGCCATGGCATGCCTGGCGCTGGGCTGGGGCGTTTACGGCCTGGATGCCCAGAGCAATGATATTGAAACACTCAAAAAAGAGAGGGATGTCCTGAAAAAGCAAAACGAGGCCCTGGAACAGAAGGTAATGGAAATGGAAATCAAGATTCTTAACCGCGAACCGGCAAAAGGAGACGAGTCTGAGCAACTGAAACAGCTGATTGATAAACTGCAGGCATTAATCAAGGAAAATCTGACCGTGACCATCCGCCAGGAAAACGGGCTGGACCAGCGGGTGTCCGAGCTTAACAACGCCCTTATCAAAGAAACCATAGAGAAAAACCTGATTGAAATCCAGCTTAAAGAAGCCAAGAACCAGGCCAATATGTTTAACGCGGAAAAATCCAACCTGGCAAGCAAGATTTCATCCCTTCAAAAAGAGCTAAACGAGCTGAAACTTTCAAACAAGGATGTCATCGTGCTGCTGGATGAGGCAAAATCGCTTAAGGAAGCCAATGATGAAATCAGCCGGCGGAACGCCCAGATGCAGGCGACCATCCAGTCATTCTTTGCGGAGAAAACCGTTTACGATGCCAAAATAGACGAATTGCAACAAAGCCTCCGCAAGGAAATCAACGATAAATCTGAATATGCCAAACAGCTGAAGCTATCCGGCGATAAGCTTAACGCCCTGACCGTGGAAAATACCGAGCTAAAAATAAAATACGCCTCGATTTCCAAAGAACTGTCCGGCATAAAGGAAATGCTTTCCAAAGAAACCTCCGAAAGATTGCAGGAAACCGAAAAACTGAATGAAGCAAATGCGCAAATAACCGTGCTGACCAAGGAAAACACTTCATTAAAAACAGATAACGACAGCTTGAAAAAAATACTCAAGCAGAACGAAGATAAAATCGCCGTCGATATCCAGGCGCTTTCGGAATATGAAAAGCAGGTGACCGTCCTAACCAGGGAAATAAGGACGCTCTCCCAAACCGCAAGCCAGTTAAAAGAAGAAAACGCCCGCCTGGCTTCCGGCGAAAACGATACGCTTAACCAGCTTAACCGCAAGATTTCCGAATTGAATAACACCACCCAGAAACTCGGCCAGGAAAAACAGGATTTCATAAACCAGCTCAAGCTTTCCAACGACCGCGTGAACTCGCTCTATAACGAAGTAAACCGGCTTGAGGCGCGCAATAAAACCGCGGAAAACGAACTCAAAGCCACACATGAAGACCTAACCAAACAAACCAGCGATAAAAACCAGTATTTTAACCAGCTCAAAGACGCCAATTCGCAGGTTAACCAGCTTTCGCAGGAAAAGGCCACGCTATCCGATACGCTTTCCAAGGAAACTAAGGACAAAACATTTTATAGCGAGCAAGCCAAAACACTTAAAGACGCCAATGAATCATTGGCCGACCAGGTCAACCGGCTTTCCGGCATGAAAACAGAGCTGGAAAAGAAGAATACCGAACTGACCATCCAATTACGGCAGGAAATCGGTGATAAAGAGCACGCGATAATTAACGCGCATGGTTTTGAACGGCAAATCGCTATCCTGCAGAACGATTTGGCAACCCTGACCGCGGAAAACGCCACTCTTAAAACCAGCGCCCTAAGTGAGACGGAGGATTTTAAAAAGAGGCTGCAACAGGCGGAAAAGGAGAAATCAGCGTTCCGCGAACAGCTGACCGGCGCCCAAGCGAATGCCTCAACGCTTACTTCGCAAACACAAGACCTTCTGGCCAAATGCACACTCCTAGAAAACGAGCTCTCCGGCGTGAAGCAGGAAAACAGCCGCAACCTGGAAGAAAAGAACAGGTATTCAGGCGAGCTTAAAACCGCCCGGATAAAAATAACCGAATTAGAAAACACATCCGCGGCGCTCAGCAAAGAAGTTAACAGGTTAAGCGAGAAAATCATGTCGTTAAACAGCGCCATTGACGACCTTAATAAGGACAACAAAGGCATTAAAACCGAGCTGGAAGAAAACAATAAATACCGCGCGCAGGTGGAAGAGACCGCCCGGAACAATATGAAAATACTGGAAAAGGAAATATCGGAGCTGAGGAAAACCAACCTTGCCATGAAAGATGAGCAGAGTGAAAGCGGCCGCTCGGCAAAGGTGCGCGAGGCGGAGCTGAAAGAGCAAATCGTAAAATCAGACGGCGAAAGAAATATCCTGAAACTCCAACTTGCCGAACTGAAAGATAAATCGGACAACTTCAACAAGTTGGAAATGAGCCTGCGCATCCGGATAAGCGAGCTGGAATCGCGCGACCAGACAGGCCCCATAAAACAGCAAATGCTTTCGCTGGAAACCGAGTTGCGGGAAAAACTGGCGTCAGTTTACCTGGAAACCAATACGCCGTATGACGCTTTGCGCCAGTTCGAACTTCTCCTGAGGTCGAAACCGAATGACCCGCAGACTGTCTATAACATCGGCTCGGTTTACCACAAAAAACTGGACAACAAGGCAAAGGCGATTGAGTATTACCAGCGCTATCTGGCTTTAGTGCCGGCGAGCAACTTAAATCCGCCGATAAGCCGCCTGCTGGTGGAAAAACTGATAAAAGAACTGCAATAACTACATTATTCATAAACTTTGACTTTGTCAATGTGGTTGCTTCGTCCCGCAAGGCGGGACGGGGAAGCGGAGCGGGGCAGGAATGACGAATGGAAGTGTAAATATTATTCATCCCGCCAAGGCGTGACAAAGCAATAGGCGATAAACGCTATTTAGGCGGTCCTTTTTCATCCATTTCCTTGCGCAGTTTAATCGCCTCCTCGATTTCCTTGGATGAACCACCGCTATCTATTTTTAACGCGTAACAGTAATAAGTCGTCGCGCCCCAAAGGCTTTTATCGCTAATAATCAAGCCCAGCGTAAACTTCCGCCAGACGTATTCCGAATTCCTTAAAGCAGTTAAGCCGTTTTTACTGTCCAGGACGATAAAGACCTCTGCCCCGCTGGTCGGCATGGCGCCGACATAATGCTCTATTTCAAAAACCCTTTTATCCAAAGTATAAGGCGCCAGGAAACCCATTACCTCTTTTTTCTCGTATTTATCCGGCAGGTCGGCTTTCTTGACCTCATCAATATAGACATGTTCCGCTTCGCATTTGCAGTTCCGGGATATTTTATAAACTTTATACTCCCTGAAGGCATGCTTTTCCTTCTGGTAATCTATCAAGAGCTTCTTGCCGGCAATCACGGTATATTTAGTGGCGGAGATAATCATGCCCATATCAAGCGGCAGATAATCATCGCGCAAGGTGATCACCCCGATGCCTTTTATCTCGTTTGTCCGGACAGCCTTTTCGGTTAAATCCGCTTCTTTTTTCTCGAGCGCTTGCAATTCTTCATCCGTTTTCTTCAATAAATCATTGTAATGGGCCAACACTCCGTTCGCACGCTCTTTTTCCAGCTGTAATTTATTAAGCGCTTTTACCCGGTCCTCCATTTTATTATCCGTGCCGCCGGCCTTGCGCAAATCCGAGTAGCGCTTGGAAATCTCTTCAAACTCTTTAGCGCTGTCTTCGCCCCTCTTGATTATAAACTTTATCTCATTTATCTCTTTCTCCAATGACTTCTTGATATCTTTCTTCACCTCGCGGCACTCTTTTATCTGCTCTTTAAGGGAAGGTAATTTATCCTGTGAATGAACCGACCAACCGGCGGCTAACATTATAAGCGCAATGATTATTACCCATCTTATCTTGCTCATAAACGCCTCCTTAAAGTGAATAACAAAATGAGTCACAAGATTGCTTTGTCCTCCACCCTTACGGGTCGGAGTTCTCGCAATGACCGTCATTGCGAGCGACCCTGACACAACGTGTCGGGGGAGAGTGGCAATCTTATTTTTTATAGGCTCTTACTTAATACATCATCGCCAGCGAGCCCATCGGGTCCCACGGCTTGAGCACCACCGGCTTCTCTTTAAGAATACTTTTCAGCTTCGGCGGCAGGTATTTCCGAGGCACGACCACCTGATACATATATTCATCAAACCATCCATCGCTCATCACGTAAAAACCCTTATCGCCGCCCTTATCACCCCAGCTGTTTTCCACCTTCCATTTAGTCGGCTTGTTATTGACCAGGTTAACGCCGGTAAATACCATGGCATGGGTCATCCGGCTTTCCCCGTAATCCACCCTGCCGGCTTTATCCAGGTTAAAACCGGTGCCTAAAAGCTTATCATACTCGAACATCTTCGTATCCATGATACCGCCATCGCGGTAAAGCATCTTGCCCACATCACAGCCGAACCAGACCGGCTGGTCATCCTTAAGGACTTTCACGGCAATTCCTTTCAATATTTTGATATCAATATTAAGATACCGGACAATCTCCCCGCCAACGACATTGTCGAGATATTGCAGGGTATACATCCGCTGATACGGCTTATCCTTGGTCGGGCAGTTTATCAGGCTGACCATCTCATCCAGCGGATAATCAACGTATTTCTTAAAGAACGACTGGGGCGTCAATGTATTCGGCTCGCGGTGGAATCTGCGCTTCTTATCGCGGTATTGCCAGCTGAATTCTTTTGGAGGCTCGCCCATGTAAATAGCGAGCAGGCGATAGATATCCGCCATCATCTCTTCCTTGGTGTGCCGCAGTTCTCCAATACCATTGCCCTTTTTATGCATATTACGCAGAAGCATGGCATCCTCACGCAGTTTAAGGGTCAGGAAATAATTGAGATACTGTGAATTACTGCTGTTAAAGGTTTCCGGCATGACGGATTTCGGGACGACCCCGTAACGGCGGATGAGATTAGCGAACATATCCCACTGTCCCCCATCGCCCATTGGACCGGAAAGAAGCCACATGACGATACGGCTGTAGATATCCTCAGTGCGTGTTTCTATGACGGTTTCCAGGAAGTAATTGGCGCGCTCCAGCTTATCCCAAAAAAAGGAATAGCTCTGGGAAAGCTCAAAGGTATCCAAGTTCATTTTCTTCATGGCGGCAAGCCGCAGGGTATTAAGACCGGCGAACATCCAGCAACGGCCGCTTTTTTCCTGGTTGGTGATAAGTCCGGTTTTGATATCGTGGGAGAAGGTAAAATCGGTTTTGGCAATAACTTCGCGGTTCATCGCGATATCCGGAATGGCAGTCCGGGTGACCGCGTTCAGAGCCACGCGGTTGGCAGGCTGGCTGCGGAAAGCTTTCTGGTATTTAGCGATTAAATCATCCCTTAAAACGCCGCTGTTGGACATTTAACTTACTCCTTATTAATGCATTAAGGAATATAATACCAAAGGCAGCGCGATAAGTCAAACAATGAAATGCAATTGTCTCAGGCAGTAAAGGGAGCTTTAGATAGTACTAATCCCGCTTGGTAAAAGTTTCCGCACCCCAGATAATCGGTTTCAAGAATATCCGGGTGATGGATTTCAAGGATTCGTCTTTGGCGATGACGCGCGCCGCGGACGGCCCGTATTTGTAGTAAACCCTGACAAACGCCCTGCCGACATCGTTGGTCATC
>JAGVQN010000046.1 GCA_020051675.1 Candidatus Brocadiia bacterium | reverse complement strand
TTAGCAGAGGTTATCGGAAAGAAAAAGCCATAGCGTAGAGGTAAAACAGCTAATAAACCGAAAGAGGAAACTTATAAAAATTATTCAACAGAGCAGGGAAGCCCGTAAATCACGGGTCGGGCCGGTGAGGGCGAGCGCTCCTAAAACACCTAACCCTTTAATGCCTCCTTTGTTATATCCCTGGAGGGGTCCTTCGATTCTCACCCAATTTTCCTCATAGTTCGCTTTACCTGATTCGACCATCTGTTCATAGTTTTCTTTTTGAAAGGCATGCCTGACTTTCCGAAGGTAGACCTTGCCGGCACGCTTGAGTTTCTTCCGGGCCATATCCATAATCTCTTCTTTAGTCGCATACACCCCCCGCAGGAAGAGTGAATCTATTGTCTTTTCGGTCGGACGGGCAATCTTCTCCTGGAAATCCTGCTCGGTCTTAATGGCATTTTTCAACCCGGACAGGGTCTTCCGGCGCGATTGCTTTACACGTTTCGCCCATTTTACCACGAATTCAGGCGGCGCCTTGGTAAAAAGAGGGGCAACCAGAAGCGCTTTAAACACGTTAACAGGCATTTTTTATACCTCCTTATAAATTAAGCCATTAGGGCAATCCCAGACCGACCCTACCCCCCTCCACTACCCCACCCCCGCCCCGGCTGTGAAATGGTGGACTGTATCTTTAGTATTCTCAACACCCATGCTCTGGGTTAGCAGTCCGTAGTCTGTAATCCGGTAGACCGTATCTTTAGTATCCTCAACACCCATACTCTGGGTTAGCAGTCCGTAGTCTGTAATCCGGTAGACCGTATCTTTAGTATTCTCAACACCCATGCTCTAGGTTAGCAGTCCGTAGCCTGTAATCCGGTAGACCGTATCTTCAGTATTCTCAACACCCATACTCTGGATTGGTCGTCCGTAGTCTGGAGACTGGTAGACCGCGGTCTGGAATCCTGGGGGCGTATTTTTAAAATTTCTACCTTTTTCTCACCGCAAAGGCGCAAAGGATACTGAGAAGAAACTGTTATGCTGAACTTGATTCAGCATCCAGAAAAGGAATGGAATCAAATCCTTTGCGTTCTCGGCGTCTCTGCGTGAGTGATTTAATCCTCCCTACGGGAGGTTTTTCACTGTTAATCTATGGTTGGCTTGTTTACCCTCCACCGACAAAGGAAATAATTTCCAGCTTGTCGTTTTCTTTTAACTGCGTCTTGGCGTAATCGGTTTTGGGGATGATTTTCAGGTTCAGCTCCACCGCCACGCCCAGCGGGTTTATCCGGAGCTCCTCCAATAATGCCGAGACGGTGAGATTGTCAGGCATTTCCTTTTGCTGACCATTTATTATTAAATTCATAGCCACAGATTACACGGATTATTTAGTTTCTTAGCACTTTCATTCTTACCATTATGAAAAACACTCTAACTATGCCTAACAGATACAATAATAAAGCCCCTTGGATAATAATTAAGCCAATCGCATTGAAAAATAATCTCGTGTTGATTTTGCATAAGAACTCTTTTAAAATAGACAAGACTAAAATACAATATGAAAAAACAAAATATACCCATAGGGGGGTTGACAGAAAAAGTTGCGTAAGTAATGGCCATGTAAATAATTCTAGTTTTGATTGAGTCGCGACCTCCTTGAAATCGTTGATAGAGTTTGATACCGTAAAAGGTAATGCTATGCATTGGATTGCCAGAAAAACCAGTATCAAGTAATTAGCCCAAATTAGTTTCCTTGAGATTTCATTGTTAATAATGTTGCTCTGTGCCATTCTGTGTTTATCTGTGGCTAAAAGGTTTGTATTCGATTATAATTTCGTTTGGATAATTTTCAGGAACTGGTCGCGGGCATCCTTCAGTTTCCCCGGCTCTTTGCCGCCTGCCTGCGCGAAGTCTTTGCGCCCGCCGCCGCTGCCTCCTATCGTTACCGCCACTTCCTTGATTATGCCGACCGCATCCAGCCCCTTTTCCGCCAGTTTCGGCGAGATTGCCAGTATAATGGTCGCGCGCTTATTCGCCTCTGTCCCGATAAACGCAATAACTGGGCTGGGATTGTTCATCAAAGAATCGCTCATCAGGCGCATATCATCTACGGTTTTATCAGGCAGTATTTCCGCGACTATTTTTACGCCTTTGACGTCCTGCGCACGGGCGAGGAATTCTTTGGCGAGCTCCTGATTATTCTGCTGGCAGTATTTGGAGGTTTCCTGCCTTAAGGTTTTTATTTCCGCGAGCATCGTTTTGGTCTTGGCGATTGCCTTTGACGGGACGGTTTCCAAAAGCCCGGTAATATCCTTAAGAACCTGTTCCTCCTCGCGGAAGAGTTTGATGGCTCCGGTGCCGGTGACCGCCTCGATACGGCGCGTGCCGGAGGCGATGGATGCCTCGCTTATGATTTTAAACATGCCGATTTCGCCGGTATTGGAGACGTGGGTGCCGCCGCAGAGTTCCTTGCTCAATCCGGAGACCTCGACCATGCGGACGTTTTCCCCGTATTTATCGCCGAAGAAGGCTAAAGCGCCTTGCTTCTTCGCTTCATCTAATGTAAGGAGCCGGGTATTTACCGAAAGGCCTTCCATTATTTTATCGTTCACCCGATCTTCGATAAGCTTCAGCTCGTCGGGAGAGAGCGGGTTAAAATGTGCGAAGTCAAAGCGCAGGCGTTCCGGTTCGACAAGCGAGCCAGATTGCTCGATATGCTCTCCGGCAATAGTCCGCAGTGCGTTCTGTAAGATGTGCGTTGCCGTGTGGTTACGCGCGATGGATTTACGTCGTGCCGAGTTAACAACAGCGGTTAGGACTTCGCCCGCTTTAACCGTGCCCTTCTTGACCTTGCCGATGTGGATGATGTAATCCTCTATATGCTGGGTATCGGTGACGGATATTTCCACCGTATCGCTTTTTATGATGCCGGTATCGCCCGCCTGCCCGCCGCTTTCGCCGTAAAAGGGCGTCTTTTCCGTGATGAGGGATACTTCCGTTCCCTTTGCCGCATCGGGAACCAGTTTGCCGCCGGAGAGGATGGCGACGATTTTAACGGGTGACTCGGTCACTTCATAGCCGACGAACTTGGTTTCCTTGAGAAAGCTTTTCACCTCTGATATGGGCGTTTCCGCGAATATCTTCTGGGCGATTTGGGAAGAGGCCCGCGAGCGCGTCCGCTGGTTTTTCATGGCGTTTTCGTAGCCCTGTAAATCCAGCTTGAAGCCCCTTTCGCGCAGGATGGATTCGGTCAGGTCCATGGGAAAGCCGTAGGTATCGTAGAGCTTGAACGCCTCATCGCCCGGGAAGAGCTTGATATTCTGGGGCAATAATTTATTTATGATTTCATCCAGTAATGCCATTCCCTGCTCGACGGTTTCCAGGAACTTCGATTCCTCCGACTTGATGATGCGCGTAATATGGTTTTCTTTATCGACCAAATCCGGGTAGCCCTCTTTCATGACGGAGATGACAGTGGGGACGAGCTTATAGATGAAAGGCTCTTTCATGCCGAGCGTCCGGCCGTCTCGCGCGGCGCGGCGAAGGATTCTCCGTACGACATATCCGCGTCCTTCGTTGGAGGGCAATAATCCTTCGGAAGAGGTGAAGACCAGTGCGCGGGCGTGGTCGGCAATCCTTTTTATCCGCGCGCCTTCCTCTTGGTCCGAATCGTATTCCACTTTAAGGAGCAAGGCAGTTTCCTTTATGATGGGCTTGAAGATATCTATCTCAAAATTGCTGATGACGTTCTGCATTACGGCGGCGAGGCGTTCCAAGCCCATTCCGGTATCGATATTTTTCTGGGGGAGCGGATTCAAAGAGCCGTCTTCCTGCCGGTCGAACTGGGTGAAGACTAGGTTCCATATTTCAACAAAGCGGTTACAATCGCATTCAATACTGCAGGTGGGAAGTCCGCAGCCGTGCTCTTTGCCGAAATCGTAGAATATTTCCGAGCAGGGCCCGCAGGGTCCGTTAGGTCCTTCAAGTGGTGCGTTGGAAGGCCAGAAATTATCCTTGGCGCCGAGCTTGAATATCTTTTCCGGCGGTAGCATTATTTCCTTGAGCCAGATATCATAGGATTCCTGGTCATCTTTATATACGGAAACGATAAGTTTGCTTTCCGGGATTTTTAATTCTTTAAGCAGGAATTCCCATGCCCAGGCGATAGTTTCCCTCTTGAAATAATCGCCGAAAGTGAAATTACCGAGCATTTCAAAGAATGTATGGTGCGCGGCTGTCCGGCCGACTTTTTCTATATCCACGGTGCGCATGCATTTCTGGACGGTGGTAATTCTGGGGAAAGGCGGTTTTGTCTTTCCCATGTAATATTCCTTAAAAGGATTCATGCCGGCGCCCGTGAAAAGGAGCGTCTGGTCATTTTCCGGGACCAGGGGCGCTGAAGGCATGGTCGTATGCCCTTTACTCTCGAAGAACGAGAGGAATTTCCTGCGCACGCTGTCAAGCGTATCGGTTTTCATAGGTAATCTATCCTGATAAAGTATTAAAGTTATATCAAATATCAGGCGGTGAGGTCAAATAAAAACAAGCGGACAAGGCTCACCGCAAAGGCGCAAAGAACGCAAGTATTTTTCTGTGTAATCTGTGGCTTATTTGTGGTTAGTTTTTCTTTCCGTATTTCTTGCGTATTTCATCCAGGCGGCTTAGACGTGTAGGAGTGGGCGTTTCTGTCTTATTGGCAGCCTTTGATGATACATCTTCTTTTTTCTCATAAAACAGGCTTTTGAAGCCGGCGGTTTGCGCCTCTATATCCTCGATGACCTCGCTTGGATTTTGGTAGCGGATTTCCTTTTCCTTTGCCATCATCTTTTCTATGAAATAAAGCGTCAGTGGGGAAAGCCGCCTGTTTTTCACCTCGTCGGATTGCAGGCTGTCCAAAACCTGTTTTGCCATGATTTCCATATTATCAGTCCCCTGGAACGGGGTCTTGCCGATAACGAGATGGTAAAAGGTCGCGCCGAGCGAGTAAATGTCACTCCTGATATCGATATCCGCTTTCCCCTTTGCCTGTTCCGGTGACATATATTGAGGAGTTCCGCAGGTTGTATCTGTGGATGTTTCCTGAGCAACTCCGCCTATGGGTTGTGCAAAACCTAGATCGCAGAGCTTTACTTTATTATCCGGTGTAATCAGGAGGTTATCCGGTTTGACATCGCGATGGATGATGCCCTGTTTCTGCATATACTCCAATGCCTTGGCGGCCTGGAGGATGGTGTAGGTGGCAAACTCTTCCTTGAAGGGGCCTTTTTCATCGAGCAGTTGCTGGGCGGATTTGCCTTCGATATATTCCATGGCGAGGAAGTAAAGCCCTTTGTAATTCGCCACCTGGTAACCCTTGACGATATTGGGGTGTTCGAACTTCATGAGGAGCTTTGCCTCGCGAGCGAAGCGGTCGAGGAAGGTTTTATTCCGGACCGTCTTTGGGTAAAGGAGTTTCAGGGCGACCGTGCGGTTGTTTTTGGTATCGTGCGCCTTAAAGACAATGCCCATCCCGCCGGAGCCGAGCTTGCCCAGTATCTGGTAACCCGGTATGGAGGCTCCGGAAGAAGCGCCGCCAGATTTTGGCTGGGAAGCATTATTGTTTTCTGGCATAATTAATAACAATAACAAAAAAAACGCAGTATGTAAAGTCTTTTACATTAACATTAAGATATATCCCGATACGCCGTATCGGGACGTCGTCCCGCCCCGTTCCACGGGACCCTAATTATTGGGAACCCTTGAAGAGGGTAAAGCGGGATTCCGGAATATCCCGATAAGATGCCCCACTACACTACGGGAACTCCCAATTAATATTACACAGAATGGGATGTATCGGGACGTCACTACGCTCCGGGGTTTTTGTAATTGATTAAGAAAAAGAAAGGGTGTAAATAAAACTGTTTATCTTCCCTGCCAAATACCGTGCGCTATTCACGGGTGCCCGACCTGTAGAGTACAAAACAAGGATTCCGAGAACACAACAACCCGCCCCATGAACCAGGCAGGTCATTCAACCGGGACAAGCTCCTTAACCTTTGCCGCAGCCGGTGAATTAGGATACTTTTTTACCAACGCCTTTGCTCGAGCGACAAGTCCGGAATAGTTCTGGTTCTTTTTCTGGCACCCTTCGCAGGTTTTGTTAAACGCTCCCCCGGTGCATTTGTTGCAAGGCTTTAATTTTTCCACTTCGTCCTTGATTGATTCAAATTCCTTATCCGCCTTCATGTTTTCCTGGAAGTCTTTGTCTTTTTTAAGCTCTTCCACAACCGCTTTTGCCTTGTCGCCGATTTCATCGCCTTTGAATAGCGTGGCAATCTCATTATACATATTAAAAGACGCGGTCGGTTCTGTTGGCTTTTTCGCCTCGGCTTTGGAAAGCATCCGGTTGCCGAATTTAGTCAGGCGCTCAACTAGTTTTTCCGCCTCTGCCTTTTCATCCGCATTTTCCGAATTGAGGTGCTTGGTCTTAAGCGTTTCCAGTATTTTTCCAAAATCCTTATGGTCGATTATTTTCTTTGCCACCGCCTCGAGTTTTTTATAAGGGCCTTCGCCTACCAACGGGTCAGGCGCAGCCTTCATTGCATCAGCCAGTTTCCCGTCCGCTTCCATGGGATGACCTTTAAAAATCATCTTGCCTTTGTGGTCGAAAAGGACAAAACAAGGGAATCCGCTTACCTGCACTCCGCTGATATTAAGGCTTAAATAATTAGGATACGGCAGTTTATATGCCTTGCAAGCGGCAATAACATCGTCGCGGGTTTCCTGCTTGGAGCTGTGATAACCGATGAGAATAAGGCCTTTAGCTTCGTATTTCTTTGCCCATTCAACTGAATGGGGCATGGAAGTTTTGCACTGGGGTCACCATTTACCCCAGAATTTTATGCCGACGACATGGTCTTTAAGGTCTTCCTTGGAAATGTCTTCCCCCCAGATAAGATCATTATATTGCAGGTTATCAATGGTTATGGCGTCTTCGCTTTTTACTACTGGAATGGCCAGGTAAAGGAAGCCAACGCTGATCAAAAGAAGCATGCTTAGGATTGGGCGTTTGTTTAATCCTTTCATACACTTTTCCTTTCCGTGTAAGAATAATGACTCTATGTTAGAATGATAAAGTGTTTTTGTCAAGCAAAAATATCAGCCCGGCGACAATAAAAATAGGGCTTGGGTTTTAAAGAATAATAGGCAAAAGACCTTGCAAATTATTCCGCCTCTGGTATAATAGCGGCAATCAACAAAATAAATCCAAACATGAAACGCAAACGGATAATACCTGCGGCACTGTACGGAAGCGAACACAGTTTCCGGGCGATATTCGATTCCATGTCCAATGCCGTTGCGGTTTATCGGGCGGTTGAAAACGGGCGGAACTTCATCATTACAGGATTTAACCGGGCCGCCGAAAGAGCGGAGAAAATCAAAAGGCACATGGTCATCGGGCGCAAAGTAACCGAGGTTTTTCCGGGCGTAAAGGATTTTGGTATTTTCAAGGTCTTCCAAAAAGTCTGGCATACGGGAAAACCGGAGCACTACCCCGTTTCAATGTATAAAGACGAGCGTATCGTTGGCTGGAGGGAAAACCATATATTTAAACTTTCCTCGGGCGAGGTCGTGGCTATTTACGAGGATGTCACCGAACGCAAGGAAAAGGAAAAAGCCTTGCTGGAGCAAAGCAAGGCGCTCGAGCAAAAGAATATCGCCCTGAAAGAAGTCATGGAGCAAATCAGCGTGGAAAAGAGCGAACAAGCCAAAAAGATAACGTCCAACCTGGAAAATATCATAATGCCCAAACTGCGCCGGCTGAAATCAAGGGCATCGGAAACACAAAAGACACTTTGCGAAAGCATAGAAAAAGACATCAAAAACGTCGCTTCGGGCTTCGGGATAAAAATATCCGGCAAGCACATCGCCCTTTCGCGCCGCGAGTTGGAAATATGCTCCCTGATTAAAGACGGCTACAAAAACAAGGATATCGCCGAGGAGCTCTATCTTTCCGCCAAGACCGTAGAAACCATCCGTAAAAGCATCCGCCGGAAGCTCCGCATCAAAAACAAAGAAGTGAACCTTCATACATATCTCCAAACCCTGCAACAGTAAATCAAATATATTGATTTAAAGGCATATACAGGGTATATAATATACCCAATATTAGCCCATTTTTACCCAAACCGCATTTTTTGACAAATCTACCATTTTATTATATAAATAGCTTGTTCTTTGACAAAGGGGGGAAACGGCCCGATTAAGCACCAAAGAAGAATACAGCCTTGACGAGACACCATGCGTTTACACCTGCGCTGTTTCCCCCTTTTCCTTAACCGCCTCATAATCATTTTAAACACACTGTTTTAGTTTTTCGGTTTGACTTGACTTTTCAATTCCGGTTTGATATGCTGTTTTTATGCTTGTTAAAGACTTGAGGGCACAAAGGGTTAAAAATCTTCCTCCTTACATATTTGACGAACTGGACCAGGTTAAGCATAAACTTATTTCCCTGGGGAAAGATTTGATTGACCTTTCGGTCGGCGACCCGGACCTCATGCCCTCACGGTTTATCATTAACGAATTTAAAAAACATTTGAACGACCAGAATGTCTACCGCTACCCGCCCTACCAGGGAACCAGGGATTTCTGCCGGGGAATAAGCGACTGGTATAAAAAAGAACTAAAAGTGACTATTAACCCGGCAAGCGAGGTCTGGTCTTTGATAGGGAGCAAGGAGGGAATTTCGCACCTGGTGATGGCGCTGGTCAATCCGGGCGATACAGTGCTTTTGCCCAATCCGTGCTTCCCGATGTATGTTTCATCCGTTATATTAGCCGGCGGAAAGCCGTATTTTATGCCCCTGCTAAAAGAAAATAACTTCCTGCCTGATTTGGCGTCAATCAAACCGGCGGCATTGCGTAAAGCCAAGCTGATGCTTTTAAATTATCCGAATAACCCGACCACGGCGATGGCGACCAGGGAATTTTACCGGGAGGCAATCCATTTTGCCGGCAAACACGGAATCGCCATCTGCCAGGACGCGGCCTATAACGATATTTATTTTAAGGAAAAACCCGTATCATTTTTGGAAATGCCGGGCGCCAAGGAAGTGGGAGTGGAAACACGATCGTTTACCAAGATGTTTAACGTAGCCGGCTGGCGCATCGGATGGCTCGCCGGAAACGCGCGTATCGTAAAGGCTGTGGGACAGCTTAAAACCAATGTTGATTCCGGTCTTTTTGTGGCGTTCCAGAGGGCGTCTATCGCGGCGCTCACAAAAGGCATGGGAGATGTTGAGCGACTGCGCAACATCTACGAAAAACGCTGTCGCCTGCTTTCCGAAACACTGCGATCAATCGGATGGGAAGCGAAAATGCCGGAAGCGACTTTTTATCTTTGGGTGCCGGTACCGGATAATAATAAAGATTCTATGGCGTTTTCCAAGGGACTCCTGAAACGGACCGAAATTCTAGTAACGCCGGGAATCGGATTCGGCAAATACGGGGAAGGCTATTTTAGGATGTCATTGACTGTTTCCGAGGTGATACTGGCTAAAACAATTCAACGGCTTAATAAATTAAAAACGTGACAGTTATAATAGTTTCCACAAGGAATAAGGAAAAGCTGAGAGAAATCAAGTCGATTCTGGGAAAAACCATTGCCCTGATATCACTCGATAAAATCCAGAACGCCCCCAAGATAAAAGAAACCGGGAAGACATACAAAGCCAACGCCTTAAAAAAGGCACGGACAATATTCAAGAAAACCGGCTTACCAACGTTCGCAGAGGATTCCGGGCTGGAGGTCAGGGCGCTAAAAGGGAGACCGGGCATTTATTCGGCGCGTTATGCCGGGCCTAATGCTGACAGTAAACTGAATAATATAAAGCTTTTAAAGGCGCTTGAAGGAGTCCCTTTAAAACGGCGCCAGGCGTTATACCGATGCGTTGCTGTATTTATCGCAAAAGATGGCGGGATAAAAATCACCGAGGGCATCTGTAAAGGAACGATTGCCTTAACACCGAAAGGGGAAAAGGGGTTCGGCTATGACCCTTTGTTTATACCGGATGGATATAATAAAACCTTCGGGGAGCTGGCGGAAAGGATAAAGAACCGTATTAGCCACCGGGCAAAAGCAATCAGGAAATTAAGATTCTAAATATATCTCTTTTTTATTTCTTTTAGCAGGGAATAGGGTTAAAATGGCATCATCCTATAGAAAGGAATAAAGCATATGAAAAAAGCAATAATACTGACGGTGTTAGTGCTGGCTCTAGCAATCGGTTTTGCCATTGCCGAGAAGAAAGAAAACCCGGCGAAAAGCGACGATACAAAAGCGCTGGTCAAAGGCAATACCGAATTTGCTTTAAACCTCTACGGCAAACTCAAAGACGAGAAAAAAGGTAACATCTTCTTTTCACCTTACAGCATCTCAACCGCCTTGGCAATGACCTACGCGGGCGCCAGGAACAAAACCGAGGAAGAAATGCAATCCACGCTCTGCTTCCCCAAAGAAGGCAAAACCGCCTGGGCGCAGGAGAAATTGCACACGGCTTTTTCCGAATTATTAAACCAGACAAAACCCGGCAAAGATTCCGGCTACCAACTTTCTGTCGCCAACGCGCTCTGGGGGCAGAAGGGGTTTCCGTGGCTTAAGGAATTCCTGGCCGATTCCCAGAAATATTACGGCGCGGGACTAATGGAAGTTGATTATATGAAAGATACGGAAAACGCGCGCCAGACCATCAATGCCTGGGTAGAAAAACAAACCAATGA
>JAGVQN010000001.1 GCA_020051675.1 Candidatus Brocadiia bacterium | reverse complement strand
ATATTTTTCTCCTTTATTTCTTCGTCTCTACCTGAACTTTTATGGTTTCTCCCTTATATATAAACACCACTTCCTTGGGTGATATAGATTTAATTGTTGTATTGGCATCTACCCTCCCGCCTTCGACACAAGCCACATTGTTGATAAGGGCACTGGAATGCGGCATATACTCCACATAAATAACAGGCAAAACCATCTGGTTTCCCAATAGAGACATCTTCACCGGCGGCAAACTGACTTCAGTGGCTTTGCGGTAATATACAATTCCGGAAATCTTCGGCGGCCTGAATTCAAGTACTTTGCCCGCCCTGTCAGCAAGATTTTTCACTTCCTCTATTAGTGCATCTATTTTTGCGGCGTATTCTTCTTTTATTTCCTTGCGTGATCTAATCGCCGTAATAAGCGGTGGTTTCGAAATAACCTCAGCGTATTTGCCGGCCTCAAATAATTTCAGCGCCTCATTCCTGATATAAACCGCCTGCAAATACAGTTGGATTTCAACCTCGTTCCCGAATAACCTTTCTGCTTCATCACTGATAATCATCATCTGGTTCTTGTCGCCGGGCGCTCCGTATTTCATTACCCGGTCGTTTATATTTAATATTTTGGTGTACAAATCTGATAATGCATTATTCTTTTCTTCTCCAGGCGGCAGTTTATCTGCGATATCTTTCATCTTTGCCAAATGCTCTTCCGCTTCTTTAATCCAAGCTGCTATCTCTGCCGGAGAAGGGCCTTGCTCCACCTGACGACCACCGCCGCCAAGGCTGAGCTTATTTTTAGTCATCTTATGTTTGAACGGGTCATCGCGCCCTTTACGCTCAAATACCGCCTTCTCTTCCGTTAACGCATCCTCCTTGGTGGTTTTAACAATATTTATTTCCACTTCGGGTTTGATTATCGCGGAACGCTGGTGTAACATAATGCCATTTGCGTCTATCAAACATTCTATTTCCCTGATTCCAGCGGCCTCAGGGTCGGACATAATGATATTGCATCGGTATTTTATGATATCCTTTTCCGTTTCAGGTAGTATTTTTTCTTTTATCATTAATAAAGCCGGGGAAAGATATTTTGCCCCGCTAATTAATCTTATTGGGTAGGTTTGGTTCGGCTCCAGTTCCTGCTGGATAAAATACAAGCCGATATCTTCGCACCCGCCGATTATCGGTTCTTTTGCAGTATGTTCAAAATCTTTTCCGGCGGGGTCAAGCGCGGTAATGATGTGTATTTTATCGCCCTCCGCTGTAGCCCGATACAGAAGCGTCACCTGCTTTGTTTCTGCGACTATAATACGGCCCTCTATTTTATTCGCCCGCAAATAAACTCCCGGCGTGCTTGTAATTGATTGCACCTCAAAAAGGCGTTCTTCAAGAAGTGTGCAGCAGGGGATCACTTTATTGGTTTTATTTATCTCTCCCTCTACTTTAATCCTATACTCTTTATTCTGCCCGGGAGTTGACTGCGGAAGCAGTTCTATGATAAGTTTGTAATAGCCTATTTTCTTTTCTTTAGTCGTTATTTCCTTGCCGCTGGCGTCCTTGCCCGGTATTTTCTGGGTGACATTGTACCACACCTCCGTCAGATTCGTCGGCGTGGCCGGCTCCGTCTCGCCATAGACGCTTAACGCCGATAAGAAGCAACCGGCGATTATTAAGCCCGTTGCCGCATCCTTAAGCCAGTTTGATGTTATTCGCATATTTACTTGGGCGCCGCAGAAACAGGGGCATTATAACAAAATGTCGTTATTTTTAGGTCCAAAGTATGTTTTATTGCAAGGTCCTCTTTTTTATCCACATCCGAAAGATTAGTCGGGCGTATGGTAAACTTATCTATCTTGATGAACCGTTTATTGGTCTCCAGCATAAACATAAAATTCACGCATTGGTAGAAATCGCCGTCCACCCTGACATTATAGCTTATTTTATCAAACATCTGCGCCGGCCCGCCGGCAGTCGGCGGACCTGATTTTTTCACGTCGTCGGCGACTGTTGCGGAATTAATTAGTACCTGGGTATCCTCGCCTATCTGGGCTAACGAGTTCAGGAAATCCTCAAACGACTCGGCAGTTTTTGCTGGCAGGCGGTCTTTCATCCCTTCTCTTTCCTTCCGCAACCCCTCCAGCTTTTCTTCTAATTTATTCATCTGTTCCACTTTTGCCTGGGCGTCTTTAATCTGGTTTTTTACATCTGCTATATCCTGCTGGATTTTATTCAGGTTTTTGTGTTGTATAAAATACCCGTAAATGGCCAGGGCAATAGCAATAACGCCCGGGATAATAATCGTCAGAATCAGTAATTTTCGTTCCGTAAGTTTCATAATTTCAGTTATTCCTCAAGGCTTAGGCACCGGTTTTGCCCGCTGGAGTTCAATATCAAACTTAAGCGCGTATTCTTCCTTATAATCCGGCATCGCCTGCTTAATCTTATTGGGCTTTTCCTGGAACCCCAGATCAAATATCTTTATCAATTCGGGGGAGTGCCTCAGCTTAATCCTGAAATCATTCATTTTTTCCACATCATCCGTAGCCGACAGCGCCCCAAAATTCATATTATATCCCACTTGCGCCAGGCTCTGTTTGCTTCCGCTCCCGCTGCCTTCCTCGCCACGTAATGATGTAACCCAGATGCTCTGGGTGCCCGTAACCAAATCCCACAAATAATCTATCGCTTCCCACCAGACAAACGGCCTTGTCACTATCACGTCGTTTACTGACTTGCCCCACCCGGAAAGCTCCTGCTCCTCCGCCACCTTCTTGTCAAAATCAGTCGTTTTTGCCTGGAGCGCAGCCAGCGCCTCCCGCTCAATTTTTAACGAAGCCTCTTTGTCACGGAAAGTCATCCACATATAGCCGTTCCAGAACAGCAACAGTAACAGCATTATTATTGCGGCATTGAGAAGCAAGAACCTCGGCAGCGGCGTCCTTTCCCGGTATCGCTTCTCCTCGGGCAGTAAGTTAATCGTAATCATTGATATCATATTTCAAATACCCCGCTTACTTCATAATCCGCGCCGCCAATCCCGTCGCGATGGCGTATTGCGAGCACTGCCTCTTGAAATCAACCGGGTCAACGCCCTCAATATTAATCTCCAAGGACTCGCACGGGTCCCAGCGGATGGGTTTCTTCTCAAACGTGGTTTCTAAAGCGTCCTCCAGGCCGACTACCTGCGAACCGCCGCCGGATATGTATATATGCTCCACCTTCTTGTCAAACTGATGTTCAAAATAGTCAAATGACAAGCCTATCTCGTGGCAAAGGTCTTCTATGATGGAAGACACCACCTCTTTGACCTCTTCCAGCTTCATGCCCGGGTCGCGTTTAAGGGTTTCGGCCTGGGCCGGCTGTAACCCGATTCGTTTGACAATCGCCTCGGTGAAATCATTGCCCGCGATATGAATCTCGCGCGTAAAATAGGAATTTACCCCGTATAAAATATTGACATTGGTCTTGGCCGCGCCCACGTCAATCATTGCAGACACCCTTTTGTCCATGTTGCCGGCCGAGGCGCTGAATTTCTGATTCAATTCAAAGGCATTCCCCAGCGCAAAACAATCCACGTCAATAACCAGCGGAAATAAATGGGTTTCTTCTATCAGCTGGATATGCTCTTCTATCGTCTGCTTCTTGGCCGCCACCAGCAGGACCCGCATTTCCTTCTCGACCTGTTCGGGTTTTTCCTCCTCCATCGGCGGCAACGGCACGCAGTCAATCATCACCTCGTCTATTTCAAACGGAATGTATTTGCTCGCTTCGTATTTAATGGCGCTCTTCAGCTCTTCGTCCGGCATCTTGGGCATCATAATGTAACGCACCACCACCGATTTGCCCGAAACCGCAGTAATTATCTTTTTAGTATGCAGGCCGGCGGAGGCAAATAATTCTTTTATCTGGTCTTTTAGAGGCTGTTGTGAAGAAACCTCTTTATAGCCGTAGGCCGTCACCACATAACCCTCGGAACCTGATGCCGGGGTCAGCTCTATCGCCTTGATGGAATTGGTGCCGATATCCAGCCCCACAATAGATTTAGTGCTTTTTATTTTCGCCATATATAATTACTTATTGGCCGGCAGACATTTCGTCCGGCGCTTCACGGCCCGGTTTGTTTTCTTCCTTACCGGCTTTGCCTGAAGCCGGATATAATAATCATTCGCCCCGTTGTAAGAATCAATATCTCCGATATCAAACCAGTGCCCTTTCATAATATAGCCGAACACATCCCTGCGCTTGTAAAGCCACTGGATATAATAACCCGGCGCATCGGGATTCAGCCCGCTGTCCAGGTATTCCTTTACCAGCCCCAAATCGCCGGCCGGGAATACATACAGGCAAACCGCTATCAGCGTGCTCTTGGGGTCAGGCGGTTTCTCCTCAAAATCTATCACCCGATTTTCACGGTCTAACGTCACCACACTATACTGGCTGATTAATTTCCTGTCAATATTTTTATCTTTTCCGCCATAGACGGATCCGCCTTTGGCGGACATATTTTTCAGGACGATAGTCGACCCGTATTTTTTATAATATTTGACGATATCCCTGATATCCGCCCCGAAAAGGTTATCCCCGGCGATAACCAGCAAATCATCCTTTATCCGGCACCGGTCAATGGCGAACTGGATATCGCCGACCGCGCCCAACTTGCCCTCATTGCTGGTTGTTTCATCGTTGATGACAGTAAGCTTTTTATTCAACCGCTTCTGCGCCTCGGGCAGCCATTGCTGGTAATTCTCATAAAACCGCTGGTTCACAACGATGATGACTTCATCTACCCCCTTGACCTGGTTCAGCAGCTCCAGCGTCCATTCCACCACGGCCTTGCCGCCGATGTTCAAAAGCGGTTTCGGCGTGTTCTTGGTCAGCGGATAAAGCCTGACCCCGTAGCCCGCGCCCAGAATTAATACTTTCACCTTGTGCCCCCTCTTACATTATATACTTTTTATCCGGCTATCCTACCTCCGGATAAACTAATGTCAATAAAAATATATCTTGACTGCCGTAAGATTTTATAGTAAACGGATTGAGCGGATTTAACTGAGAATTAAATTATTAACTATCCGCTTAATCAGTTTTCAGCCAGAGGCTGACCCGCCTTAGGCGGGAATCCGTTCACATATGAAAAACTCGGTTTATATCCAGACCTTCGGCTGTCAGATGAACAAGCTGGATTCCGAGCTTATTGCCGACGCCCTGGTCCAGGCGGGATGCAAGATGGTTGACACCGAGCAATCCGCCGGCGTCATCCTGCTTAACGCCTGCAGTGTCCGGCAGCACGCCGAGGAACGCGTTTACAACCGTCTTAACCTCCTCAAGAAATATAAGGCCGCCAACCCCGACCTGATTATCGGCTTGGTCGGCTGTATGGCACAGAAGGACAAAGAATCCGCCTTCAAGCGTATCCCGCATCTGGACATCGTCTGCGGCCCGCACCGTTACAAAACCCTGGTTAAACTAATTGAAGATGCCCGAACCAAGCACAAGAACATAAACTGCACCGATACCGATGGCCTGCTTTCCGATGAGAGCCCCGACCGGCGAAGCGGAGCGGAGTCCCGACGAATGTCGGGGGCAACCGATGGCCAGCACGCCTACATCCAGGCAATGCGCGGATGCGATACCTACTGCAGTTACTGTATCGTGCCTTATGTCCGGGGCAGGGAAACCAGCCGCCCGATAAAGGACATCATCGCCGAAGCCCAAACCCTGGCAAACCAGGGCGTCAAGGACATCACACTGCTCGGCCAGAACATCACCCGTTACCAGCATTCACTGCCGGCGCTTCTTAAGGCCTTACATAATATTACAGAACTGAAGCACATCGGCTTCATCACCGGACATCCGGCCTTTGTCACCGATGAACTCCTGGGAACGATGGCATCGCTCCCCAAAATCCGGCGCGAGCTCCACATCCCGGCCCAGTCCGGCTCGGACCGCATCCTCAAGCTGATGAACCGCGGCTATACCGCCAAGGATTACCTCAATATCGTCAACCGGGCCAATCGCCTGATGCCGGATATAAAGATTATCAGCGATTTTATAGTCGGCTTCCCCGCCGAAACCGATAACGATTTCCGGTCTACGGTTGACCTGGTCAAGGCCGGCCGGTTTGCCAAGATATTCGTGTTCAAATATTCGCCCCGGCCCGGCACCGCCGCCGCCAAGATGCCGGACGACGTACCGATGGCAACCAAGAAAGAACGGAATAACTTGCTTCTCCAGATACAGAAGGAACAATATAATTCGCCATTAAGACATTCAACCCGTTAGCCCGCCTTAAGCGGACTAATGGGGCAGGGAGCACAAAGAGTAAATGATAAGTAACAAGTATATAAGACTGGCTGTTGAAATTGCCAAGCGAGGCGAGGGCAAGGTGGAACCCAACCCGCTGGTCGGTGCCGTCATCGTTAAAGATGGTAAAATCATCGGCAAGGGTTATCACCAGTATTTCGGCGGGCCGCATGCGGAGATAAATGCCATTAACTCCGTCCGAAACCACGCCGACCTTAAAGGCGCCACCCTTTACATTAATTTAGAACCCTGCGCGCACTTCGGCAAAACGCCCCCCTGCGCCCCGGCTGTAATTCAGAGCGGCATCAAAAAGGTCGTGATTGCTAAACAGGACCCTAACCCCCTGGTCAGCGGCAAAGGCATCCAAATGCTCCGGGATGCCGGTATAACGGTTGAATTACTAAAAGGCACGATTGCCAAGGAGGCAGAACAGATGAACGCAACTTTCTTCAAACTCCAGAAGACCGGACTGCCCTACGTCATTGCCAAATGGGCGATGACCGCGGACGGCAAACTCGCCACCGTTACCGGCGACTCAAAATGGATATCGTCCGAACAATCTAGGGAACTCGTCCAGGAAATCAGAAGTAAGGTCAGCGGCATCCTGGTCGGCATCAACACCGTGCTTAAGGATAACCCGATGCTGATACCCCACCCCGTTAGAGATAGGTCGTCCAGGATGACCGCTATCTCTAACGGGGCGCGCCCTCTGCCATCCAGAATTATTATTGATTCATTCGCCCGCATCCCTCTGAACTCACAGATAGTCAAGACCGCCAACCACATCACGACCTATATAGCCGTATCCAAATCAGCGCCAGCTAAGAAATTACAAGTTCTGACTGAAAAAGGCTGTATTATAATTAAGACTAAATCCAAGAACACCGTTGATCTCAAAGACCTGTTCCGGCAACTGGCAGCGTTCGGAATAAACAAGATACTCGTAGAGGGCGGCGGTGAAATATTGGGTAGTATCTTTGCGGGTAACCTGGCGGACGAGGTTTATATATTTATCGCTCCCAAGATAACAGGTGGTAGAGATGCTAAAACGCCGGTAGAAGGCCCCGGCATCAAACTGATGCGAAACGCCATCAACCTCAGGGATATGACCGTCAAACAAATCGGCCCGGATGTGCTCCTGCACGGAAAGGTGGATAAATAATCCCAGCGCCTCTCCCTCGGACGGGACCCCGGCTAATAGGGGAGACGGCCTCCCGATAGGGATATCCGCTTGTCTGCCCCGATGGACACCCGCCTGAACGCCCGCCTGACCGGACGGGCAGGTTTGACGGATACGGAATTAAAACTAATCCTTCAGGATATGGCGTTTCTTCTGGGATGGGGCGGCATAAGATGACTTGTCAAAAATACTGCGTGCCTGCGGCTGATATACAACGTATATAAAACACCAACCCTCCAGAGCACACCCTGATATATAACGCAGGGCTTGGAGTGTTGGTGTCCACCATTCCCCTACCCTATCCAAAAAACGGATATTTGTTGATTTTAGTCTTGGGATGGCTACACTAATAAATATATGCCTTTGACCAAACAAAAAGCCAAAGAGAATCTCGCCAAACTGATAGCCAGGTTTGAGCAGGAGAAATCCGCCGGCAAGATAGAGTCATATAACGAAGAAGCCACCAAACTGGGGTTTATAAACCCGCTCCTGAAAGACGTCCTGGGCTGGGATGTCAACGACCGCGACGAGGTCAGCCCCGAAGAATCGGTTTCCCGCGGCAGGGTTGATTATGGCCTGAAATTAGACGGTAAGATTAAGATATTCGTAGAAGCAAAAACGCCCAAAGACGCGCTTATTGCGCATACCGACCAGGCCCTGAAATATGGTTATAACAAAAAGAGCGTTCCATTTGTTTTACTGACTAACTTTGAGGATACCTGGCTCTTTGACGTTACCATTAAGCCTAACCTGAAAAATCCGCTCAAAGGAAGAAAGGCTTATGTCAAATATGACCAATACCTTGATTACTTTGATGAACTCTGGTTACTCTCAAAGGAATCAGCACTGAACGGCGAACTGGATAAACTCCTGCTCAAGAAAGCCGACCTGGAAAAACTGCCGGTTGATAAGGCCATCCTCAAAGACCTCAAGCATTGGCGCGAAATATTAGCCAAGGACATTTTCAAGAATAACCCTAAACTCTTTGATTCGGGCGATAGGGAAAAGGACGCCATATATCTCAAGGAAATCACCCAGAAACTCCT
>JAGVQN010000114.1 GCA_020051675.1 Candidatus Brocadiia bacterium | reverse complement strand
CCCTGTCCGCCCAAACCGCTGAATACAATCTCCGTGTTTTTCATATTACCGGTTTTCTTTTTCCTCTTCGGTCATTTTATAGACATGCCCTTTTTCCATGGGTTTGCTCAAACGTTCGGTTATCAAATCGACATAGGTTGCCCGTTTAATATCCACAAAATTGCCCACTACGATTTTAGCCTTGCGCACGATATTGATATCCTTAAGATGCGCTTTATGGTCAACCACGGTATTTTCTTTGTAGAACTTGAGCATATCGAGCCCGCTGCCGATTTTATTATTACGCGCGTAAAGGGTCGGGCAGGGAGAAATTATTTCCAGGAAACTGAACCCCTGCTTTAATATGGCTTTACGCATGGATAATTCCATTTGCCGCGCGTGGTAAACGGTCCATCGGGCGACATAAACCGCGCCGGCCGCCGCCGCCAGGTAAGGGATGCTTACCGGAAACGCGAAATTACCGTAAGGCGTGCTTGAGGTTATCGCGTTAAGCGGGGTCGTCGGGCTTGCCTGTCCGCCGGTCATCCCGTAATTGGAGTTATTCACGCAGATTACTTTTATATCAACATTCCGGCGTGCCGCGTGGATAAAATGATTGCCTCCGATGGCAACCAAATCGCCTTCTCCCGAAAAGACGATTACTTTTAAATCGGGACGCGCCAGTTTAAGACCGGTGGCAAAAGGAATCGCCCGGCCGTGCGTGGTGTGGAAAGAATCGAATTCGGTGTACCCGGCGATTCGCCCGGTACAGCCGATTCCGGAAACGATGGCGATTTTATTCTTAGGGATGCCGGTATTGACAAGCGCATGAAGGAATGTATTCAGTGAAATTCCCAGCCCGCATCCGGAGCACCAGATGTGCGGCATCCTTTCCTCCCGGACATATTCATCCAGCGGATGTAGCATATCTGCCTGGTCTGCGCCTGCAGACGGATTTAATTGGCATCCCATCTTTTCTTCGTTCATCGTGCCGCTTTCTTTATCGCTTCGAGTATTTCATCTGGATTATGCGGTTCGCCCCCCATATGGTCCAATAAAATAACCTTTGATTTTCCGCCAGAAGCCCTTTCCACTTCCCTGGACATCTGGCCGGCATTAAGCTCCGGGACGATAAACGCCTTTGTCTTTTCAGCCAGTTTTCTTATCTCATCATCCGGGAACGGCCAGGCGGTAATCAGGCGGAACATCCCTACTTTTATGCCTTCTTTGCGCGCCTGTTCAATCGGGCGCATGGCAATTCGGGATGTTATCCCGTAGGCAAAAACTATTATTTCCGCGTCGCCGGTGAATTTTTCCTCATATAAAATAATATCTTTTTTATTAACCCTTATTTTATCAACCAGCCGCCGCACCAGTTTTTCATGGGTTGGCGCATCGGTTTTCGGATAGCCGTTTTCCTCGTGGGTCAATCCGGTAATATGCATATAATAACCCTCGCCGGCATTGACCATATCCGGAACGAGGTCTTTTTCCGCCTTATACGGAAGGTATTCGCCCGGCGGGAGTTTTGTGTGGCGCCGCGGGAAAAGTTTTATCTGGGAAGCCGGCGGGATGACGACCTTGCCGGTCATATGGGCAATCACTTCATCTGCCATGACGATTACCGGCAGGCGGTATTTTTCCGAGAAGTTAAACGCCTGGATGGTCAGGTCAAACATCTCCTGTGGTGAATTCGGGCATAAAACGATGATTTCATAAGTTCCGTGCGAGCCCCATCTTGCCTGCATCATGTCGCCCTGGGCAACCAATGTCGGCAATCCCGTGGAAGGGCCTCCTCTCTGGACATTCACCACCACGCAGGGGGTTTCGGTCATAAGCCCTAGCCCGATATTTTCCATCATCAGGCTGAAGCCCGGTCCGGAAGTGGAGGTCATGGATTTCTTGCCGCCCCATGATGCGCCCAGAATCGCCGCCATGGAGGCGATTTCATCTTCCATCTGGATAAAGACACCGCCCAGGATAGGCAGTCGCTCTGATATTCTTTCGGCGATTTCGGTTGCCGGGGTGATGGGGTAACCGGCAAAGAACTGGCATCCGGCGGCCAGCGCGCCTTCGGCGCAGGCAACATCGCCGTTAATGAAATGGGTCCCGGTTAAGACTGGTTCTTTTTCCGACATAGTTTTATCTTTATCGCCGGGTAAAAGGCTTGCGGGCTAATGGATATAGTTATGAAGACGTTTCTTCTTCGGTATTTTCTGATTTTGCGGTCTCGGATTTTTTGAAATATATGGCAAAATCAGGGCATAATAACCCGCATTGATTACAACCCGTGCATTGTTCCGCCGATTTTACCAGCGGAAAATGATAGCCTTTACTGTTATATTCCAAAGCCATTGCCAGCACATTTTTAGGGCAGAAAGCGACGCAATACTCGCATCCTTTGCAGCGTTCCCGTATCGTGACGATTTCCCCTTTAGGGACTTTGGTCGCCGTGGTTTTGGTCTTGTTTTTAGGCGAATCTTTAGTTTGCTTCATAACCTCATTCTAATTTATAATGCCCGGCGGATAATGTCAAATAAAACTCGTTTTGTTTGGGAAGGGAGGCGGTTAATGGTTAAAGTAAAAACTTAGGCATGCTTATACCCGCGACAATAAGTTTGCCCAGATATTTCTTTGCTATCAGGTTACGGAATCCTATCTTGGCCGCGCCGAAGGTGATGGTTTTGGTTGCCTTAATCGCCACGCCAAGAGGAATGCCTTTGTCGCAATCCAGCCCGGAAGGGACGTCCGCCGCAATAACCGGTATTTTAGATTGGTTGATAGATTCTATCAGCTCTTTTATTCCGCCTTCAATCGGACGGGTTAAACCGATACCGAAGATGGCGTCAATTACCAATGACGAATGCGGAATGGGGAATGCGGAATAATCCAATTCCGTAATCGGGATTTGCATCTTTAAGGCGATTTTCAGGTTGGTAACGGCATCTCCGGTTTTCTTCAGGGATTCTTTGATATTACCCAGATACAATATTTTAACCTTTACGCCGGAATTAAAGAGATGGCGCGCCACGACAAATCCGTCGCCTCCGTTATTGCCTGTCCCGCAAATAACAGAAACGACACTTTTAGCGGGTTGTTTAAGCATTTTAAGGGCTTCAAGGGCGACAGCGTGTCCGGCATTTTCCATGAGGACCATGCCGGGGATGCCGTATTCCTCGATGGTCCGGCGGTCCAATTCCTGCATTTGGCTACGGGAGAGATATTTCATATTAAATTCAGTATGTACACGGATTCAGCTGATTTAGCCGATTTAGCAAATTCCTTAATTCCCAATCTGGTATACTGTCCATCAAATTACGATTTAAGATTATTCGTCTGTGAGATTAAGAAACACAAGACCTTTTTCGGGAAGATAATAGACTTCTCCTTTACGGAATTCACTATTTGGCTCTGATTTAATAGTGTTCCGAAAAGTCTCCGAAATTAACCATTTTCCTGAAAAGACAGGCATTATTTCTTTAGGAACGCTAACTTTATAAGCAGACTCTTCCCATTCATATTTCTTGAATATTTTTTCCGCATCTAAGGCTTGTAATAAAACAAAACCAGTAAGAAAATAAACAGAAGGACCGGGAACCCTGCCGGAATCTTTTCCTAATGCCCCGGATTGCCACCAACATGATTCAAACTTGCCCAAACAAGTAAATCTTTTTTCGATAGGAAGCCTATCAGTTTTCCATATTTCTTCCCCGCCCTTCGTCGTTTCGGGACGGTATCCCATCCACAAATATGCGCCGAGGAGGCTCAAGAGCAGAGCTAAGAATATCAGTTTCTTTCCCGACACTATTGGTCGGGACGTCACGTCGTTCCGCATACCTTATATCCTTTTCATATCAGTTTAATCCGCTTAATCTGTGTACTTGGACTCTTACAAAAATGGATTCCCATGCTTTTCCGCGCCGACGGTCGTTGCCGGTCCGTGCCCGGGATAGACTACCGTATCGTCAGGCAAGGATAATATCTTTTCCTTGATGCTCCGCACCAGTTCCTGCATCGACCCGCCGGGGAAATCCGTCCTCCCGACGCCCATCTGGAAAAGGGTATCGCCGGTAAAGACACTCGAAGATTTATCTTTTGACTGATATAATAAAGATATTCCCCCTAAAGTATGACCCGGAGTATGTAGTATTTTAAACTCGTGTTTCCCTAGCTTCAGTGACTCGTTTTCTTTAAGGAGTTTATCAGGCTCAGGCGAGGTATAGGAAAAACCCAGCTCCGTAGAGAGGTTTTTACCGGAGGCGCCCAGCATCGGTTTATCCTCAGGATGGATGCAGAGCAGGGCGTCAGGAAAAGCCTTTTTCAATTCCGCATTCGCCCCGATATGGTCGATATGCCCGTGGGTATTAACCAGATACACCGGCTTTAGTTTCTTTTTCTTAAGGTAGCTGACGATTTCCTCTCCGTCGCCGCCCGGGTCAATGACCAGCGCTTCAGAATCCGGCGGGAAGCTCACCACGTAACAGCATGCCTGGATCGGACCGACAATCAGTGTCTCGACTTTCATAAATATCTTTCTATATATTATTAATGATTAAACTTCAAATGTCCCGCTCCTAAAATTTCCTCGATATCTTCGATGAATCTTTGCGAAGGAGAGACGATAAAATCCGTGCCGGTTTTCATGAGTATTTTCTGGTTTTCCGGCGTGGTGATATAAATAAAGACCGGGCAGTTGCCCGGATGGGTCTGGAGGATGTCTTTCACTCCCTGGATAATCCGTTCTTCCAGCCCGGTAACGGAAAGGTTGATGGTAACGCTCCGGGCGAGTTCCTCGTAAGCGTGCTCGAGCGGCGCGACTTCCCTCACTTTTAGCATGGCGGCGCCCTGGCGGATGCTTAACTTCCCTTTAATGAATATGATTTTATCTTCCTGGATAAGGTCTTGATGGCGTTTCAGCTCGTCCGGATAGACAATCGCGTCAATCATGCCGGTCAAGTCGCGCAGTTTGAAGATGAGCCGTTTTTCGCTTTTACCGTTTCCGCCCCGGCGCAGATTGGATTGAACATCCGAGACGATGCCGCCTATTTTAACATCGACTTCCTCGTCCAGTGAATTCAAAGTCTCGGTGGTATGGGAAGAAAGCTCTTTGATGACTTTTTCATACTTGACCAGCGGGTGGCCGGTGATATAAAGCCCGGTCGCTTCTTTTTCCATCTTGAGCAGTTCCTCCTGGCTCCAGGGAGGGATTTTATTGATATCGAAATACGCGGAATAGTTGGTTTCGCTGTCCGAACCGGCCTTTGGGGCGAGGAGATTAAGCTGTCCGGCCTGCTTATCCGATTGTTTCTGGGAGGCGATTCTGATGGCTTTATCGGCGATTGCCATCAACTGCGCCCGGTGCGCACCGAGCGAATCGAACGCGCCGCATTTAATAAAACTTTCCATGACCTGCTTATCGACCGTGGATAAATCCACCCGCTCGCAGAACTCGAAGAAGGAACGGAATTTGCCGCCTTTCGCGCGCGCGTTAATGATTACTTTTACTCCGGCCTCGCCGACGTTTTTCACCGCCGAAAGCCCGAAGCGTATTTTCTTCCCTTCCACGGTGAAGATGGATTCGCTTTCGTTAACGTCGGGCGGGGCGATTTCTATTTCCATCCGCTTGCATTCCCCGAAGTATTCCACGATTTTATCGGTTACGTGCCGGTGGGTGGTGAGTAACGCCGCCATATACTCAACCGGATAATGCGCTTTAAGGTAAGCCGTCCGGTAAGAGGTCATTGCATATGCCGCCGAATGGGATTTGTTGAATCCGTATCCGGCGAAGAATTCCAGGAGGTCGTAGATTTCATTGGCGATATTCTGCTTGATGCCGTTTTTGATTGCGCCGGCGATGAATTGGTCGCGGTATTGCTTTACCAGGTCGACCATCTTTTTGCCCATGGATTTCCTCAGGGCGTCGGCGTCGGAAAGGGTCAGTCCGCCCAGCCGGTTGGCCACCCGCATGACCTGCTCCTGGTAGAGAATGACGCCGTTAGTCTCTTTTAAGATTGGTTCAAGCGATGGATGGAGATATGTTGTCGGGCTTTCCCCGTGCTTCCTGAGGATATAGTCGTCCACCATATGGCTTTTTAAGGGTCCCGGCCGGTATAAGGCAATCAGGGCGATGATGTCTTCAAAGGTATCCGGTTTCAGTTTCTGTTCCAAATCGCGCATGCCGGCCGATTCCAGCTGGAAGACGCCTTTGGTTTCTCCGCGGCTTAACAAGCGGAACGCTTCTTTGTCATTGAGCGGGATTTTCTGGATATCTATTT
>JAGVQN010000096.1 GCA_020051675.1 Candidatus Brocadiia bacterium | reverse complement strand
CTACCCATAGTGGATACCATACCCCCCCATAGTGGATACCCTACCCCTCCATGGTGGATACCATACCCGTCCATGATGGATACCCTACCCATCCATAGTGGATACCATACCCCTCCATGGTGGATACCATACCCTCCACCCCCTAAAAAGATTCCCTCACAAAACAGGGTATCCCCCCACCCTTTCCGCCAGAGGCGGACCTGCCTAAGGTGTGATATACTCCCGGTTCTTCTGTGATAAATTCCCTCTACTCGTTACGAAATGACCAGCTCTTTCTTCGAAATAGTGAAGCCCAATGCATTTTTATAACTTTTGAGTCCAATAATTAAATCAAATACATAGAGAAGTTGAAAATAATGGAAAATGCGGCTGATAATTTATAATATAAGATAAATGAAGATGCTGATTTCCATTTTGCGCCCGTTTATATACTGGAAAAACCTGCTTTCGGCTTTTCCGTGTTTCGTGATGTTTCTATTATATTCGGGTTGGATTGGCTGGCTAAACCGCCTGGCCGGGATGGAAGGAGACGAATTGTGCCTGGTTATGGGCATAGAGTTTATTGTGATACATTCATTTGCTTTTATCTTTTTAATTGCTATTGCCAAGCCTACAGCGATTAAATGGAAAATAATGAGATGGCTTGGTTTTTGGGGATTGCTGGCGCTTTATTTCTGGATGGCGCATTATCAGTACGGGATGCGCGGATTGGTTTCGTTTATCGCCATTACCATTGTGACTTATATCGGATTACTGCTCCGGCTGAATTCAATCCGGCTGACAGTCCAGCTCGTGGCAAGATGGATTTTCACCTTTATCGCCTATGTGGTCTCGATGGGGACAAGCGGCATGCCGGAAATCGTCAGTAACTGGGGGAGTTCCGACAATATACACATGTTCGGGATGATGTTCTTTCTGTTTATAGGATTCCTTGAATGGACCGGGATTTACCAGCGCATAGCGGATTCGGATATGTTTAACTTCGGATAATAACTGAACTCTTGCGAAATGAGGAACAGACAGCCCAAAAGGTGTCATTGCGAGGAGCGTAACGACGAAGCAATCTCGTATTCCCTGCATAACACAAAGATTGCCACGCTTCCCCGCCAAGGCGGGGTCGCTCGCAATGACGAGAGAGCGTTTTTGCAAGAGTTCAGTTATTAGCTATTTCGATGCCGGCACGGGAATTGATGAGGTTGCCGGGCGCACCATCTGGACGTTATACCGCGTGGGCATCCACTCGCCGACCATCATGTCGTTTTTGCTCAGCATCATATAATAATATTTTACTTCTCCGGTATTAGAGTCCAGAAGGAATATCAAAGATTGTGGTTCAGTCTTCTTATCAACCTCGTTATTCAGGTTGACCGTGCCCTGGAAGAGCTGGAACCTGCCCCGAATGCTTTCGGGGTCAGTCCCTGTCGGCGCGCCGATAACCTTACCCAACCCGCTTACCAGAATCGCTCCCAGAGCAATCCCGATTAATACCCCGGGTACCCATTTTCCGTTTTTCATATCCTTTCCCTCCTTTTCTTGTTAATAGATTTTGTAAGCTGATTAAGCCCCGCTCATCCCGCAAGGCGGGATTCGGGGACTCCCGATGCTATAATTATTGTAGGGGACAGCAGATTTAGCTGATTTTACCGCTAAGGCGCTGAGGTCGCAGAGGAAGACGACGAGATGATTACTTTCTGTCTTCGTTTTGGTGTGCCTCATATTTTCTCTTGTTCCTTTCCACTGTTTCAGGGGTGCCGTGCCACCATTCATTGCTGCCATGTAGTGCTCCATTTTTACCGTCATCCCAAACCTGTGCATATTGCTTGAAGCCGGCTACTTCCATATTCAAATCAACAGACAAATATAATTCAACTTCATAGCCTATGGCAATAGACCCGTCTTTATCCGCATAGTTGCGTTCGACCACCTGCATTTTCTCGATATATTTAAACGTCTTGATTTTCCCCTTAATATCCGGATGATTAAGCATCGCCGAAATTATGCTATAATATTTTTGTTTGGAGTCTTCAAGGACTTCCTTACAGCTTTTATTAAAGGACAGCATATACATATTTGAGCGATTGCCCCATATGCCAAGCACCCCGGAATCCGTATGCGATACGACAATTGAATTAGGAATTTTATTTACGGATTCTTCGATTAACTTTTTTGCTTTATCCCCCTGGCCGGCAGGGACGTCTAATCCATAGATTGTTGAGCCTTCTATATAAGGAGCAATTCCGTTTTGGGATAGCAAATTAGCAATATGCATCTGAGTCAGCATGTCTAAACCACCCATAAAAGCGACTCCATCGGTTTTCTGCTCCGGCGGGGTTGATGTCGTTTTGATTGGCTTTTCTTGGGCAGGTTTATTGATTTCAGGCTTTTGTTCCTTAGTCGCGGCAGTAGTGCACCCCACCCCCCAAGCAAGCGCAAAAGTAATTAGTAACAATATTATCTTTTCCATCTTATTTCTCTCTTTGCGCCTTTGTGGTGAATTCAGGTTTTTATATGCCGGATTAGACCGACTTTTCCGCATAGTTTTCCTCTGAGTGCTCAGTGCCTCTGTGGCATATCTAATTCACGAAACAACAATATTCTTTAAACAGAACGGGCATTGTTCTTCATTCCCTTTGTAATTCTCAGGAAATGATACCTTTTCGCTGCATAAGGGGCAGTTGAATTCGATATAGTTCTGGTCGACTACTATGGCGTCTTCTGGTGGCGGCTGCATTTGGCATCCAATTGTTGCATCAGAAGCAGGAGCAAGTTCTTCTTTCTTGTTCATCAATCCCAATACCTTTTCTATGTCGCTTTTCTTTATCTTAAGAGCAATCTCGGTAATTACTAATGGGTTTTTTAAGGATGGTTTTTTATCATAACGATATGTTTCGATTCCTTCTGCTTTAAGATAGGTTTGGATTGATTCAGCCTGCCCCGGATGCAGGTTGTCGGTTAACGTGACCAATTCCTCACCGTCCCGGAGCGAAGCGACGTCCCCGGAACGCAGTGAAGCGGGATTATCCTCTTCCTCATCCTTTCTCTTGGGCGGGGCGATGATAAAGGCAATGAATAATATGCCTGCTATCAATAAGAATGCAAACATCCCTTCAGTCATTACCTAATTCCTTTATTATATCAACAGTGACTTGGACGAGACTTATAAGAGGCTTATTTATTCAGAACTTTAGTCTCGTTTAAGTCTCTTAAAAGTCCCTGTTAACGTAGTTATTTTAGAGGTAGTATACCACCCATAACAGGAATGTCAAGCGAAATTGTAAAATAGTAGCGAGTATTGAGTAGCGAGTAGATAGGGGGATAGGTGTTAGTTGTTGTATGAATAATACATCGACTTCGCTCAGTATAAAATGAAAATCCGGACGCAGGCCTTATTTCTAAGGTTTAATGCGTCCGGATTTAATGTTATTTAGGTGTTTGGTAATTACTTACGAGCCATCTTGGCTTCGGCAACGTAACCGGCTTTATCCAGATAATACATAAAGCCTTTTTCCCTGGTTATTTTTTCCGTGCCGACTCTTTTCTTGCTGCCTTTTTTATTGGTGGTCATTGGGGCTCTCCATGCATAGCCGTCTTTGCCCAAATAGTACAGGTATCCCTTTTCCCTGGTAATCTTTTCCGTGCCTATTTTCTTGCCCATGCAAGTCCTCCTTTTTGTTATAATATTTTCGGGGAATGTCCCCTATTAGTATATATCATCGTAATAATAGGCGCTTTTCTTTAATATATTATCGGAATTTACCGTTAGAAAAACATTGTTCAGGTGCATTAGCGCCTGTCCTGGACGCTTACGATAAAGCCGTTCATTCCGGTTTTGATGCTTGCCGCGTTGGCTTCATCCGTATCAATGTGCATGGCCAGGCGGAAATCAGGATGTATCCTGACCAGGACATCGCCGAAGGTCAAAGAGCGTTCGCCTTTTTCCGTGACCATGACAACATCCCTGTCTTTTAAACCGAAAGAGAGCGCGTCTTCCGGCGACATATGTATATGGCGCAGGGCGCAGATTGTCCCTTGCTTTATTTCATAAGAGCCTTTCGTACCTTCCAGTTTCAGCCCGGGCGAGCCCTGGACGTCGCCTGACGCGCGGACCGGCGACTTGATTCCTAATTTGAATTCCTCGGTCATGGAGATTTCCACCTGGCATTCCTTGCGTAACGGGGCGAGAATCCTGACCTTTTCCACCCGCCCTTTGGGCCCGATAAGGTTTACCGTTTCGTTGCAGGCAAACTGCCCGGGCTGTGAAAGTTCCGCGCGATGGGTTAATGCGTAGCCGTTTCCGAATAAGGCATCCACTTCCTGTCGCGATAAATGGACATGGTGCGCGGAGACCTCTATCGGGATGGGCTTTTCCCTTTGGTGCTGGATTCCCTCGGCGACATTCTGGTAACCCAGGGTGCGGATAGTTTCGCGGGCAATCATTTTCTCCTCATCGGTGGCGATAACCAGCACTTTAACTTTGGATTGCTCGCTTGAAATATCAAAGACATCGTTATTATCCAGCGAGACTTTTTTGTTAAGGGTCTCGTCTATGGAGATGCCCATATAAGATAATCCCTGGCAGGCGAGGCTTCTCAACCAGGCGCTGCCTTCGCCGACTCCTCCGGTGAAGACCAGCACATCCAGCCCTTCCAGCGATGCGATATACGCGCCGATGTATTTGCGGATGCGGTACGCAAAACTGTGGATAGCCAGGACAGCCCTGGGCTCGACTTCTTCGGCGGCTTTAACCAGTTCGCGGAAATCATTTGATATGCCGGAAATCCCTTTCAATCCGCTTTCTTTGTTAAGCATGGTGTCTATCTGGTCGGCGGATAATCCTTTTTCCCTTAGGAGGTAGAGGATTATGGATGGATCAATATCGCCGCAGCGGGTGCCCATAATCAGTCCTTCCAACGGAGTGAATCCCATGGTCGTATCCACGGAACGGCCGTGGTCAATCGCGCAGATGGAAGCGCCGCTCCCCAGATGGCAGGTGATTATTTTCAGCTTGCGGAAATTGCGTTTCAAATGGGCGGCCGCCTGCAAGGCGACGTAATGGTGCGAAGTGCCGTGGAATCCGTATTTGCGGATGCGGTCGTTTTCGTAATATTCGTAAGGGATTCCGTAAATGTATGCCTGGGGCGGCATTTGCTGGTGGAAGCCGGTATCAAAAACAGCCACCTGTGGAATATCCGGCATCAGCTTCATGCATTCTTTTATGCCCATCAGGTTTAACGGATTATGGAGCGGTGCCAGTTTGGAACAGCTGTCTATTTCCGCGATTACTTCAGCGGTAATGACAACCGGACTGTTGTATTTATCGCCTCCGTGCGCCACACGGTGCCCGATGGCGGTTATTTCCTTTAAATCCCTGATTACTCCTTCAGCCGGGTCGGTCAGGAGGCTGATGATTGCCTTAAGAGCGCCGCCATGGTTTATCGCGCCGAGTTCTTTATTAAGTTTGCCTTTTTTGGTGGAGGAAATGAGGCGCGCGTCCCCGCCTGGCTGAGGGGTAAGTCGGGCAGGTTTTAATCCGATTCTTTCGACGATTCCGTCAAGGTTGTTTTCCGGCCGGGCGGTATCGAAATAACTGTATTTCAAAGAAGAGCTGCCGCAGTTAATCACCAGTATTTTCATCGGGGTGGTCGTGGATAAATCCAGCCCGTATGGGTCGGGTATATTTTTCCAGGCTTTTTCCAGCCGTGATTGGCTTTCTTCGTCCTGCTGGCGGATTTTCAGCCTTTCGGATAATGATTTCGCGATAAGCCTTAAGGCATCCGGATTAACCGCCAATAAAGAGGAAAAAACCTCCTGCGGAATGAGCAGAACTTCTGTTTCGGACAGGGCGACGACATCGGCAATGGTCGGTTCTCCTGTCAGCAGGGATATTTCGCCCATGAAATCGCCTTGTTTTAGAAGGCCGATGCGGTGGGGTTTGCCTGATTTGCCTGAGACCACGGCCTCTGCTTCGCCGGAAAGGATTACTCCCATGAATGTGCCGGGCTGGCTGAATTTTATTATCGCCTCGCCGGTGGCAAAGGTTTTAATCCGGCTTTTCCCCATGAGCTTTTCTAAGTCCGCTTCGGAGAAGCTTTTGAATAAAGGCAACGTCTTTAAGAACTTTTCGGCATGTTCCATTGGTTAATCCTCCTTGTTATCTTTAAGGGTAGAGTATACCAATCCCGGTTTAAATGTCAAGCGAATAATATAGGTTGCAGATGTTAGATGATAGTTATTAGAGATTTATTCCCGCCACAAGGGGCAGGTCATACAGTGCGGACCGCCGCGGCCTTTTACCAGCTCGCGCGCCGGGAAAGTGCTGACTTTTCCGCCATGTTTGGCGATTTCCTTATCCACCCGCGGGTTGAGGTTGTATCCGACCACCTCGCGCGGGCGTGTGGCAATGTAATTGGCGCCGAGATTGTCATGTTCCTGCTGGGATATTTCTATGAGTTCAACTTTGTTGGATTCCAGGAAATCCATGAACCAGATTGGCTTGGGCGCTTGGCGTTTGTTGAAAAGCATTGAAGGATAAAGCTCGAAATCCGGACGGCTGATAAGCGCCAGCTTTTCATCTATGAGCATGAACTCGCCATCTATATGGATTCTTCCCTCGGGCGGTATGGTCATGATAAAGCGGTCGACCGGCGTTTTGGTAAAGAGGATTTCCCTTAACTGTTTTAACCCCTGTTCATTGGCGCGGTCGCACAGGCTTGCCAGCACGGTATGCTCGTCAAAGAACATTACGCCGCCGCCTTCGACCAGTCCTGGTGATTCTATCCTGCCCAAGATGGGAAGCCCGAGCTTCTTGGCGGCTTTTTCTATTATCAGCTCGTCGAATTTCCTGCCTTTGAAAAGCATGTTTAAGAGAATCATTCCCTTGCCTGCCACCACCGCGATATCGCGCGTGTAGACCATATTCGGGCGGCGGCTGATATAGTTAATGGCTTCCTTATCGTTTTTCAGGACGTCCGTAACGAGAATCGGTTCGGTGCCGTTTTCCCGGAGCTTTTTAAGGAAGATATCGTAATCGCTGCGGCAAAGTTTAGTGTTTACCGGACTGCTGTAGTTGAAACGATGAGCGTTGGATTTGCTGATCAGCTCAATCTCCGTGCCCGGCCGGTGCATCAGGACTTTTCTCAGCCGCTTGTAACTGCTCTGGACGTTATACATAAGGCGGTAGTATACAAATCATAACTAAAAAGTCAAAGAATAATCATTAGAGGTGGGTTTAATAAGCCCCTAATTCTTCCAGCCTTTTATCGGAAATGCCGAAGTGGTGGGCGATTTCGTGCTTAACGGTTTGAATGACCGTTTTTTTTATCTCGGCCTTTGAGCGGCATGTCTTTTCTATATTCTTTTTGAATAGCGTTATTTTATCAGGCAGGACCATTCCGTAAAGGTGGGTGCGCTCGCTTAATGGTACCCCTTCGTATAACCCGATGATTATTTCGCCTCTTTCGTCGGAAAGTTCTTTCAGCTGTTTACGGGTTGGGGAGTTTTCTATTACTACGCCGACGTTTTCCATTTTCATGCGGAAGAATTCCGGAAGGTCTTCCAAGGCTTCCCTGACCAGCTTTTCAAATTCTGTCCGCTTCATCCGGTTAAATATCCAGGTATTTGACTTCAAGGGCGTGGCGTTCGATAAAGTCGCGCCTGGGCTCGACTTCTTCGCCCATAAGGATGGTGAATATCCGGTCTGCTTTTACCTGGTCTTCCTGTTTTACTCTAAGGAGCAAGCGGGTTTTTGGATCCATGGTGGTATCCCAGAGCTGTATAGGGTTCATTTCGCCCAAGCCTTTATAGCGCTGGATATCAAGCCCTTTCTGCCCGATTTTACGGATGCCTTTCAATATATCGCGCAGGCAGGCGACCTGGATGGATTCCGGTTTACCGCCGCCGTTTTCATCTTCGCCGAGCAGGCAGAATTTCTGGATATTATCCGTGACGTTCGCGCAGGAGAAGTAATCCGTGATGCTGAAGCCCATCTTTTCTATATCCTTGATAAGCGATTCGAGTTCTTTGGTCTGGTGGAATTCTATGTATTCCAGGGCGATTTCGTCTGTTTCTATTTCCCTGGCTTTTCCGGTTTCTTCTATGATATCGCCGGCGCGGTCAATCAGGATTATTTCCTTGTTAGAAATCTTCCTTTGCTGCTCCACGTATTTATTAAACTGTTTATCCGTATGGAAGAAAAGTTCCTGTCCGTTTAATTTTCCCCAGTAAAGGGGAAGCCGCCCGGATTTTTCATCGCGGTGTGAAAGGAACGCTTCCGCAGATACGCCTTTTTTCTGGAGCGATACGATGTTATCTTCCATGGCGGTAATAAGTTCGGTAAGCTTTTTCAGGCGGTTTTCCTGTATCTTATCTTCGACCTTGCCTTTTTTACCCAGCACTTCCAGGGTAGTGCCGTCCATCCCGAGTTTTACAAGGGCGTGGTGCATTTCCTTTTCGCTCAGGATATATTCTTCCTTGCCCTTCCTTTTAATCTTAAAAAGTGGCGGTTGCGCGATATAGAGATTTCCGTTTTCGATTATCTTGGGCATATGGCGGAAGAAGAATGTCAAAAGGAGCGTTCTGATATGCGAGCCGTCAACATCGGCATCGGTCATGATAATAACTTTTCCGTAGCGGATTTTGGAGATATCAAACTCATCCTGTCCGATGCCCGTTCCCAGGGCTGTAATGATAGTGCGGATTTCCTCATGGGCGAGCATTTTTTCCAGCCTCGCTTTTTCCACGTTAAGGATTTTACCTTTTATGGGCAATATCGCCTGGAAAGAGCGGTCGCGCCCTTGTTTGGCGGAGCCGCCGGCTGAATCGCCTTCCACGATGTATATTTCTGTCGAGGCGACATCGCGCGAGGAGCAATCAGCCAGTTTTCCAGGCAGGTCTCCGGAGGTCAGGGCGCCTTTACGGCGCGTTAAATCGCGCGCCTTTCGGGCGGCTTCACGCGCACGGGAGGCAAGTATTACTTTATTGACAACCGCTTTGCTGGTTGCCGGGTGTTCTTCAAGATAAGCTTCCAAGCCGCTATTTACCAATGTCTGGACAATGCCTTCTATTTCGCTGTTGCCGAGCTTGGTTTTGGTTTGTCCTTCAAACTGCGGATTAGTCAGTTTTACATTGACTATCGCCGTTAATCCTTCGCGGTAATCATCACCCGAAGGGGTGGCTTCGCTTTCTTTAAGCAATCCGTGCTTTTTCGCGTAAGTATTAAAAGTCCTGGTCAGAGCCGTGCGGAATCCGCTTAAATGAGTGCCGCCTTCTATCGTGTTTATGTTGTTTGCGAAAGAGAATATATTTTCAGTGTAGCCATCCTGGTATTGCAGGGCGATTTCCGCGTGGACGCTGCCCTCCTGCCTTTCGAAGTAAATGATGTCGTTATGGATTTTCTTTTTGGACTGGTTAAGATGGTCGATAAAAGCCCTGATACCGCCGTCGTATTTGAATGTTTCGGTTTTTGCCGAGCGCTCGTCAGAGGCAATGATGGTAAGTCCCTTATTAAGGAACGCCAGCTCGCGCAGGCGGCTTACCGCGAGATCATACTTGAATTTGATTTCCGGGAATATCTTTATATCCGGCATGAAATCAACTTTAGTGCCTTGCTTGTTGGTCTTGCCGCGTTTTTCCACCTTGGTTACCGGCCGGCCGCGCTCGTATTTCTGGAAATGTTCGATACCATCGCGCCAGACTGTTACCTCCAGCCATTCGCTTAAAGCATTGACAACCGAAACGCCCACTCCATGAAGTCCGCCGGAGACTTTGTATGATTTCTGGTCGAATTTGCCGCCGGCGTGGAGCATGGTCATGACCACTTCCAGGGCGGGGCGTTTTTGCTCTTTATGCATATCAACCGGGATGCCGCGGCCGTCGTCTATGACCGTGATGCTTCCTTCGCGGTTGAGTTTTACGGATATATTCTTGCAGTGCCCGGCAAGCGCTTCGTCAACGCTGTTATCAACCACTTCGTAAATAAGGTGGTGGAGCCCGCGGTTGCCCGTATCGCCGATATACATGGCCGGCCTGGTGCGGACGGCTTCTATGCCGCCAAGGACCTTGATGTGCGTGGCATCATATTTGCCTGATGGGGCAGTAGAGGCTGGCTTCTCCGATTGCTTGGTTTTAGCCGGTAGTTCTTTAACTTTGCTTTTAGCTTCTTTTTTGCTCATATAAATCCTCGAGTTATAAGATAAATTTTATATCAAGATAATATTTTCCGGGGGTCTTTTCGCGTATTTTTGCCAGGAGTTCCTGCCTTTTAAAGTTGGAGAGTTCGGACATAAGCGTGACGGAATCCACTTTTACCTGGATGACTTTTTTCCTTACGCCCATCAATTGGGTATGGGAGGAAAGTTTCTTGCCGGAGATTTCAGTCCAGATTTCAGAGAGTTCCTTTTGCTGTTTCATCCTTCTTTTTCCGCCCAATGTCCGGATGACATCCTTAATGATGCTCTGGATACTCTGTGTCCTATCCTTATGCTGCATAGAATTATTATATATAAGTATATTATTTTGTCAAGGAAGTGAGTAAGCTCTCAGCCGGTAGTTTAAGATATTTTATCGTCCGGTTTACCTCACTAAACCGCCTTTTCTGAGGAAATCGAGAACTATCGTTTCTAATGGTGTATCGGTTTTGATATAGAAATAGCGGATATTGTGCTGTAAACAGAATGAGCTCCATTCTTCAGTGAATTTATTGAGTTCCTGTGAATAACTGTCTTTGATTGCACGGCTGACAAAGACCGGCTTAATCTCATTCGTTTCAGAATCCCTGAATTTTATCCAGCCGTTCAACGGAATATCCGTTTCTTCAGGCGAGAGGATATTCAGGAGATTAACCTCAAACCCGCGGTTGATAAAACGGATAAACCCCCGCTCCGCTATGCTCCGCGGGACGATAGGGAGTCCCCCGACAACGTCGGGGGCGCCCTCTTTTTCAGGCGGCAAGTTAGATTGCGGCATTAGGTCAGATATAAAAATGATTATTCCTTTAGAGGCGGTTTGCTTGTCTATCTCAGCGAGTATGCGGTCGAAATTAGTCCTGCCATCCGCTTTCAATGGGTCAATATGCTTCATGAGTTCGAAGATATCCTGCTCACGGTGGAATTCAGGAGAGACCGTAATGGTTTCATTGCTGAAGCCGATGGTTTTTACCTTGTGTCCGGCAATCAGCGCGATATAAGAAAGCGCGGCGGATAACTGCTTGGCAAACGCCAGTTTATTCGAGTGCGGGTTATAGTCCATTGATTTGGTTAAATCCAGGACAAGATAGACATTGACCGATTCCTCGCGGGCGAATTCCTTGACAAAGAGTTTTTCGGTCCTGCCGAAGACGTTCCAATCGATATGCTTGGTCTCATCGCCGGGGGAGTAATCGCGGTATTCGCTGAATTCCACTTTTCCGCCTTTTTGCCGGATGCTTTTTTCACCGATGGCGCCGGAAAGGAGTATCTTTTTAACGATTAGCTTGAGTGAGGATAGTTTTTGCAGGAATTCGTCGTTGAATACGGATGATAACATATAGTTAATTTTTCCCCGCCCTGGATGGGAGGGAATGGGGGAGGGTGACAAATATTTTACCCCTCACCTTGCCTCTCCCACAAGGGGAGAGGGAGATATACTTTATTTTTTAAGGGCGTAAGTTTAATTAATTAAAGAGGGTTTCCTTGATGACCTCTTCAATAGTCGTGATACCGTCGTATATGGCAAGGACGCCGCTTTCGCGCAGGGTACGCATACCTTCCTCGCGCGCGGTGATTCTGACTTTTTCCGTGGAAGCATGTTCGTTGATAAGATTTTCTATTTTATCGGTTACAAGCATAACTTCATAAATCGCGACCCGACCCAGGTAGCCGATATTATTGCACTGGTTACATCCTTTGCCGTAATAGAATTTTTTACCTTTTGTTTCTTCCTGAGTAAGATTAAGTTCAGCCAGCAATTCAGGCGACGGCTCGTATTCATCTTTGCAATGGGGGCAGATGCGGCGGATCAGTCTCTGGGCGAGGACGGCTTCAACCGTGGCGGTTAAGAGGAACGGTTCTATTCCAAGATCAAGCAATCTGGTAATAGAAGACGGCGCGTCATTAGTATGCAGGGTGGTTAATACCAGGTGGCCGGTGAGGGCGGCTTCAATGCTCATGCGGGCGGTTTCCTGGTCGCGAATTTCTCCGACGAGTATTACATCCGGGTCTTGCCTTAGGATGCTTCTTAAACAGGCTCCATAGGTGACGCCGATATCTTCATGAATGGGGCACTGGACTATTCCGGGCAGGTCGTATTCAACCGGATCTTCGGTGGTGATTATTTTCCACTTGACATCATTCAGGAAATTAAGCGCGGAATAAAGAGTGGTGGTCTTGCCAGAACCGGTCGGACCGGTAACGACAAGAATTCCATTAGGGAGATTTAAGAGGTTTTTAATAAGCTTGCTGTCGTCCGGGCGCATGCCGAGGTTATCAATATCCAGCGCGACGACGCTTTTATCCAGGACACGCAAGACCACGCTTTCGCCGAACATGGTCGGCAGGGTAGAAACGCGGATGTCAATAGCTCTTCCGGCGACTAAAAGAGGAATTCTGCCGTCCTGGGGCATTCTGGTTTCCGAAATATTAAGGTTTGCCATTACCTTGATACGCGAGATAATTGACGGCGCCAGAGTCAACGGCGGCGGGGACATTTCATACAAAACGCCATCCACCCGGTAACGGACCTTGAATTCCTTTTCAAACGGTTCAAAATGGATATCCGCGGCGCGGTCTTTGATGGCGTGGTTTAATATCAGGGTAAGGAGTTTTCTTACGGGCGCCTGGTCGGCGGCCGCTTCGATGTTCGATATATCGATTGAGTCGCTTTTCTTTTCGCCGATCTGAACATCTGCTCCGGTATCCATATCCTTGAAAAGCTTGTCCAGCCCGTCGGTTACTTCGGCGTAATATTTTGCCAGGGCTTTAGTGACCGCGGTTTCATCGCTGACCGCACCCTGCACTTCACAGTTTATGGTAAAGCGCAAGTCATCAAGAACATTTATATTCAACGGGTTCGCCATGGCTACGGTAAGGATATTGTTTTCGTATTTTATAGGTATTATTTTGTACAATTTGGCAAGGGAGAGCGGAATCTTGGCGATGATTTCCGGAGGTATTTCTGTTTCATCCAGGTTGACCACTTCCATGCCAACCTGTGCGCCTAATGCCAGGAGGACCTCTTCTTCCGATACATAGCCAAGTTGGATTAGGATTTGTCCTATGGCGCCGCCTTTCCCGCGCTGGACTTTCAGTGCTTCCTGGATTTGGGATTCCTTGACCAATTCCATTTCCTTGAGGATTTGCCCGAGTAATTTTCTTCCTTCTGGCATAAACCCTTTCTTATTCAGCGGTAGCGGTTGATGAATTTACGCATAGAGCGGTCGTAGGTTTTCTCGTCTTCTGCCGTAAAGAAACAGGCAGGCAGTTCTTTATTTAACCGGTGGTAAGAAATACATTCGCAGCAGATGCCTTTTCTGGAGCAGCCGCCGTAGGTGCAATTACATTCCTCGATATTATTACGCTGGTTAGGGCACGTAGCTTTTTCGGACGTCATAACTTATTGACTTCTTTCAAATACACTCTGGTTGAAATATCGATTTGGTCAAGAAGGGCGTTATCCAGAATAAGCCTAAGCTTTAATTTTATCTTCTTTGACGGGCTGATAAACTTTACTCCGTTTCGGTAAGCCTGATGCTGTTCTGATTTTTTCACCCAGACGACTTCTCCTTTTAAGTTGATTTCGCCGTTTTCCAAAAGCGGCGCGGCAATCAACAGGGATATTTTATCGCCCAGGCGGATTTCTTTCTTGGAAATAAAAGATAAGCCCGTCGGGCTTATGTTCAATACGATATAGCGATTAGAAAACGAGCCCAGTAGGCCAAATAATTTGGTGAGTTTATATTGGACAGAGCATCCTTTAACACCAAATCTTTTGTTTTCTCTTCTTTCTGATCCGCCCCACGCCATATTTTTTATATTTCTGGTTTACGTGGTAACTTTTTTGGGAAAGGCCAATTTAGCTCCCTGAGTTTTAAGATATTCCAAGACTCTTCTGATTTCTTCCCGCTCGCCTTCTATTTCTAATACGAGCCATCCGGCGCGGTCGGTCACCAAGCCTTCCTTGATATTGACGGTGACATCGAAATCACGCGCGATTGCCCAAAGGGTTGGCTGGCTGCGTTGTCCCTCGTCAAAGGTTACCTTGACTCTTTGCTTTATCGGGATACGGCTACCCAGGAAGTTTATCAGATTGTTTAAACGGCTGACCGAATCGCGGGTCATGGATGTAAAGCGGACTCCGACAAGATAACCGCCGTAGCGTTTGGATTTTTCCACCCAAACCACTTTGCCGTCGGCTTTTAAAGGGTCGTTGCCCAAGAGGGTAATTCCTATGTTAAACGATAACTTATCTCCCTGTCCCAGCCGTTGCTTGCTAAGGAATTTTAATCCGCGGTGGCTTATGTTGATTATTTGGTATTCGCCGGACATGCCTTTAAGGAAAGTGAATAAGCCTCCGGTGTTTTTGAATTGTACCTTGCCTTCTTTGACTTCTACCCGGACATCCCTTTTAGCTTCCGGTTCTTGCTGAGCCATGTTTTTATCCTTTCTTAACGCTATTGGTTTTTAGGCGGTTCCGGAGTATCTTTTTTCTCTTCCGGTTTATCCTGGTTATTTTGAGGCGGTGGCGCCGGAGGATTTTCCGGTGGCTTGGGTGGTTCCGGTTGTTTTGGCGGTTCCGGCGGAGGAGGGGGAATCTCTCCATAGGAGTATTTATTCTTTTCCCACCAATCCTGCCATTGTTTTACGATTTCCTTTTCCTTCTTTTTGTCGTTGAATAAAATCTGCCCAAATGAAGCATCGGTTATTTTTTCCAGAGCTTTAATGGCATAATGAATAACCGGGGTGTCCGACGCCGGCTCTACTTCCGTATCAGAAAGCATAGCGATAAGTTTTTTTACGGCGTCTTTAGACTTTAATTGCCCTAAGGCTTTGATAGCAACACACTTTACCAGATAATCCGAATATGTTTTTGCCGTATCAGTTATGGCTGAGAGTAAAAATGGAATTACCTGTTCAGCTCTTAATATTCCCAGCGCGTTGATTACCTCGTAGCGCAATTCTATATCAGGTGTCGGTAATGTTGATATAAGCGGGGTGATGGCGCTGGAATCACCCAGTTTGCCCAATCCTTTTGCCGCGAGCGATGCGATGCTGTTTCCGATTTCTTCTTTATCGGCAAGTAGTTTTATGAATACGGGCAGGGCTCTTTCATCCCGTATTTCCGTTAATATCTCACAGGCCATATAACGTAATTTCGGCTTTTCATTTTCCAATGCCGTGATAAGTGCGGGAACGGCTCTTTTGCCTATTTCAAGCAATTCGTTTCTGGCTTCTTCCACCACCAGAGGGTTATCATTTAAAAGCTGGTCGATAAGACCGTCTGTTTCTGTTTCTATATTCGTCGGTTTTTTCGGTTTATCAGATGAAGTATTAGTCGGGGAAACCGGAGTGGTTGTTGTTTCCGGCGTTTGAGCCAAGAGAGGATTGGCACTAATGCACAAAATTAATATAAAAATAAAGCAGGAAAATACTTTTAAATAGCAAGGCATATTTTTTATTTCTCCTCGTAAGTTATTGAGTCGTACGAATTCTTCGCTGGCTTTTACGGCTTAGTTTCCATATATTGTTTTCATTAAGAAAATCCAGGACCTGATCATCGCCTGTTCCCCATCTGACCCGTGCGGTGGCATTATTGCCTTCTACGGCAACAGTTGTCAGCGAGGCGTTTTTAAACTGAGTAATCAGAGCATCTTTATCCGCCTGATAATCGGCGCAGAACTTTTCAAACGGATGAGATAATTTGTAAGAAGTACTTAACAGGTTATAAGCGGTCTCCAGCTCGCCTTTGACCATGGCGTCGGAAAGCTTTTTAAATGATTGTTTAAGGCTAATTGCCTCAGAACTGTTTGAGCCATTGGTTCCGGCGCAATCAGGTAGCGTGATGGCTAAGATCGCTATCAGCAAGCAAACATATGCCGCAAATCTATTTTTCATACCTGACATATATTACTTAAATTATACAAACTGTCAAGTAATAATAAACAGGAATCGCGTTTTGTCAGGCGGAGCTTGCAGGGAGAATTTGTTTGACCCTTTAATGAGTAATAGATATAATTTTCGCATATGGGCCAGATTAAAGTTTTGCCGCAATTATTGGTGGATAAAATAGCCGCCGGCGAGGTTATCGAGCGCCCCGCATCGGTTGTCAAAGAGCTGATTGAGAATTCGATTGATGCCGGCGCAGCATCGATAAAAATAGAAATCGCGGAAGGCGGCAAGAAAACTATACGGGTATCAGATAACGGCTCCGGAGTGCTTCAGGAAGATTTAAAACTGCTTTTTGTCAGGCATGCGACCAGCAAAATATCGACGGAGAAAGAGCTTTTCGCCGTCAAATCACTCGGGTTCCGCGGCGAGGCCCTGGCGAGCATCGCATCCGTCAGCCAGGTAAGCGTTGTATCTAAAACAAAGGCGCAGCCGGAAGCTTGGGAAATCGCCGCGCAGGAAAGCCATATCGGTTCTCCCCGCCCGGCGACTGGATTAGACGGCACCATGATAGAGATTAATAACCTCTTTTTCAACACGCCCGCGCGCCAGAAGTTCCTTAAAAGCGATTCCGTCGAATTCGGCCATATTGCCGATGCGGTTACCCGCTATGCTCTGTCTTATCCCGCTGTCAGATTCGACCTTGTCCATAATAACGAGCCGGTTATGAACTTGCCGGAAACAAATGATATAACCAATCGTTTTAAGTATGTTTTGGGGGAAGAATTGGCGTCTTCATTCGTTAAAACAGAAAACCGGGAGAATGAATGGTCTCTTTCGGCGTATATATCCACTCCGGTTCATACGAAATCCACAATGAAGATGCAGTGGATATATATTAACGGGCGTTACATCCGCGACCGTATTATCAGTCGCGCCATTATGCAGGCTTACAGCGATTTTATTCCACAGGGGCGTTTCCCGGTAGTGGTGATGTTTTTGGATTTACCCGCCCAGGATTTTGATGTCAATGTCCACCCGACTAAAATCGAGGTCCGTTTCCGTAATACCTGGCAGGTGCATAATCTGGTTACCGCGTCAATCAGAAAGGCGTTGTCCTCCTCCGAACTCATTCAGGTAAAAGGTCTTCAGAGCGACGGACCTTCGGCCGAAGACAAACCAGCCGTGTTTACCGACAATCGCATCCTGCAGGCGATGGTGGATTTCTTCGGGGCGCACCCGAATAAAGGGCCTGTTGTGGGAATTGATGTTGCCCCTAAAGGCGCCTTCGGGGATGCTTATATCGGTGATTTGAAAAATGGCTTATCGGCGGCTTACCCGTCAGGAAATTTAACTTCTCAGGATATGATTCCTTCGCGCCAGTATATCCAGATACACAATGCATATATTATAGAGGAGGTTGCCGACGGGATTATAATAATCGACCAGCACGCCCTGCATGAACGCCTGATTTACGAGCGTTTATTGGATGAAGATAAAAATAAAGGCATTATCGCCCAGCAATTATTGATACCGGAGACGCTTGAATTGGAAGCGGCTCAGATGGCGATTATCAAAGACGCCCTGCCTCATTTAACCGGTGTGGGTTTCCAGATAGAGGAATTCGGGCGCAACAGCATTGTTATTCGTGCGGTGCCTAATTTTATTGCAAGCCATAAGATTAAAGAAATGATTATTGACATATTACAATCGGTTGCGGACGAAGGAACGCCTTCAGGAAAGGCGTTTAACCCCGCCTCTGCGTCCGCTTCGGGGACTTCGCTGGTGCTCAGTAAAGACAGCATTTTAAAATTAGTCGCCTGCAAGGCGGCGGTTAAATCCGGGATGCGGCTTTCGGACGGAGAAATAAGCGCGTTGCTCGAGCAATACCATAAACGCGGGGTTAATCTCAAAGGCGAGTTGACCTGCCCGCACGGCCGTCCTTCCGCATATAAACTTACCAATAACCAGTTAGCGAAGTTTTTTGCAAGGTGAACAATTCTTAAGGCGTAACCGGCGGTTGTATTCCGAGAAGACCCGGTATTTGTTTTAGGCCTTCCTGCGCGGTTGGATGCGAAGGGGCGACGTCGTAAGATTTTTGATAAAACTCCGCCGCTTTCTTTTTGTAGAACTCCTGCTTATCAGGCGCGGAGATGCCGATTAGCGATTGGTATACCCGCGACATCGCGATTAACCTTTCGAAATTGGTCGGCTCGACATAGTAAGCCCTTTCAATCACCGCCTGGCAGCAGAGCATTAAATCGTGTTTGGTGAATTTCTTGACATAGTCTGCCGCTTTAAAATTAAGTATCCCGCAAAAAAGATTCTTAGGGGCGCTTTGCGGATAAAATTCTTCCAGCGCGGTCCGGTTGAGCTTTTTCAGGTTTTTTACGTCCTTTTTAGCGTCATAGAGCCCCTTGAGTTTTGTAAGAGCTTCGGACGGGATGTTGCTTTTGTTGGAGATTAACTTCTCGTATAAATCCTTTTGTTCCAGCAGAGTATTTATATTTTCAACGGTGTCTGCCGGTATCAGGAGGTTTTCTTTCCTGAGCGCGCCGCATAAGTTGTTGATAGAAAAGTTTCCGGTAAATTCATCCGCGGAAAAATCAGGGGAACTTTCAAAAACAGCAGGCAATTTTGAAAGCTGGTTGGTCCGGCCTTCCATGTTTATGATGCCGGTTTGCGCCAGGTCGTCCCATTGGCGCATGGCGAGTTCCATGTAATGCCTGCCCATCCCGTTAAGGTAGGTCGGTTCGTTCGGAGAGAGCTCCAGGCATTTTTGCAGTTGTATCAGGCTGTGAATCCTTAAATTCAAAGTTTCGCCTAATTTTCTTTTGTAATGTTGATAGGCGGATTCCTTTTGCTTTTGCTGGTCAGGGGTAAGCGGTTTGCCCGTGGCTTCCTGGTAGTATAACTGATACCAGGCGTTT
>JAGVQN010000072.1 GCA_020051675.1 Candidatus Brocadiia bacterium | reverse complement strand
GGTCTTTATCGCCATCCGCTCTCGGTTTCACGATAGAATCACGCATTTCAGTATCAGCCTGGATATTACGCAGATTATAATAATCCATTACTCCCATACGCCCTTCACGGAAAGCAAATGCCAGTGCCTTTGGTATCTCTGCTTCGGCTTCCACGACATGGGCGCGCATTTCCTGTGTTTTGGCTTTCATTTCCTGCTCCTGGGCAACGGCCAACGCACGGCGGGTTTCCGCCTTGGCACGGGCGATTTTCAGGTCGGCTTCTGCCTGGTCGGTCTGCAATTTGGCGCCGATATTATCGCCGACATCAACATCGGCAATATCAATGGAAAGGATTTCAAACGCAGTGCCCGCATCCAACCCTTTTTCCAGGACTTTCTTGGAAATATTATCCGGGTTTTCCAAAACAGCTTTATAAGATATGGAAGAACCGATGCTGGTAACAATGCCTTCTCCGACGCGCGCGATAACGGTTTCTTCGGTTGCGCCGCCGACTAACCTATCAAGGTTTGTCCTGACGGTAACGCGGGCTTTCACCTTAACCTGGATGCCGTCCTTGGCAACCGCATCTATAGTATCGCGCCCTTTTTGCGGATTAGGCACATCAATAACTTTAGGCAAAACGCTTGTGTGCACCGCTTCCAGGACGTCACGGCCGGCTAAATCTATTGCCATTGCCCGTTCGCTGGTCAGATTGATTCCGGCTTTATTGGCGGCGATAACCGCGCGGACGACTTTTGTCACGTTCCCGCCGGAAAGATAATGTGCCTCGAGCTTTGCGGTTGTGATATTAAGGCCCGCTTTAACCGCATTAATCCGGTTAATCACCACGAGAGGAGCGCTTACTTTCCTGAACCACATGCCGACAAGCTCAAATATTCCGACATGCGCCCCGGAAAGAAACGCCTGGAGCCACAGGAATCCAAAGCGAAAAAGGATAATCGCAATAATAAAAGCAACAATTATTGCCGCTACCACCACTATTGTCATCCAATCGCTTCCTGACGAAACTGTTTCGGCCAACAAACCTATTTTTCCCATTGATTACTCCTTTCTTTAAAATTACTTTTTATCTTAGTCCCAAATCTTTTTTACTTCATCCGGTATTTTAATCTCAATATCCTTATTATAATCATAACAGGTCACTTCGCCGGAGAATTTAACAAGAGTTTTTGGGGGTTTTATCTTCTTGTCCGGGGGAAGGTTTTCATTTTCATCTTCTTCGGCCGGGCTTAGCTTGTTCTCTATAGTAATATCTATCTTTACGGTAATTTTATAGACCAGATTATCGCTTTTCCCCGACCAGATTTTAATGACAGAAGTCTTTGTCGCATTAACAAGTCCTTTCGGAATATTTTTATACAAAGCCAAGAAGTCATTAATGCCATTCTGGTTCAGGCTTGCTTCAATAACCCGGCACGGCGTATCGTTTATTTTCTCCTCAACGCTGTCATCAATCTTGATATTTTCCGTATTATCCTTGTATATGCCGATAAACTCTTTGGGGGAGGCGAAATTCTGCCTTACCCACTCTTTTTGCTTATTACTCCTCATAGCAACGTTTTCCCCATGGCGATAGGCTTCTATTTTTTCCCCGGTATCTTTTGATTCCATGCTGATATAACTTAAATCCGGTTTCTGGTTCATACCGGAAAAAGTATTTTCTATATTGATATCGGTTTTCGGGCCTTTGAAGGAAAACGACCCCGTTCCTTTGAAATAAAACCCTTTGGATTCAAGAGTGGTTGTTATTACTTTTTCCAGAACCTCTTTAGGCGTCTCCTTGGTTTTAGGCGTCTCCGCTGGTTCATTGCTTATACAAACAGAGGAAAAAATACAGGCGGTAACAACCCAGATCAACACTAAATAATTTAAATACTTATTCATCATAAATACTATTTCGCCCTGACGATAACTTTTACCCCTTCGACTTTTATCACTTTAACAGCCGCGTCTTTATCTATCATCCCGCCTTCGGTAACAACATCAACTTTCTTGCCCTCAATCAAGGCAGTGCCGGCCGGCCTTAGATAAGTAAAAGCAATCCCTTCCTTACCAATCATCTTTTCTAACTCAGGCCCTTGCGAAATAAACCCATCCTCAGTATTAAGGGTTTTTGACAGCCGTAACTTTTTTAAGGCAAAGAAAATGATGAGCGGGAGCAGTATCAACGCGGCAAGCAAGAGCGTTACCCCAAATAAAATGCCGTAGCTTATAAACGCGTAATAAATACTTATCCCCATCCCGATTGCGCCGGCAATGCCGACTATCCCCCCGGGAATAAATATTTCAGCAATGATACAAAGCAACCCGCCGCCGTAAAGAAGAATAATATACGTAAAATCCATATGCTTTATACCTTTTCTACAATGATACGGTTGCCTTCAACCTTGATTACTTTCACGGATTTCCCCTGTTCTATAAATTCGCCTTCGGTAACAACATCAATAAGCTCTTCCCCTATCTTTATCTTGCCAGCCGGGCGCAGATACGTTAAAACCACCCCGGTAGAACCGATGAGCTTTTGGTAATTATCCGACGAAGTAAATCCTTCTGATGAAGTTTCCTCGGCTTTAAGGACGAGCCTGTTTAGATAAGGCGAATAGGGGATAAGCCTGACAATAAATATAAAAACAACCATGGCGCTTACGGATGAAATTATAACCACGCTCAAATTATTCCAGAATATCTGCCATTGCCAAGGCAGGTCAGAAGAGGGCACGGTAAAATCCTGCATAGATAACACCAGGCTGACTAAAATCAGGATGACACCGGCAATACCTGCCACACCAAAGCCGGGGATAATAAATACTTCAACCGCCAGCAAAGCCAATCCAAGGAAAAAGATAAGGGCTTCCGTAACCTCAGCTAATCCGGCTAAATAATGGACGAAAAATATTAGTAGGAAACAAACTACCGCCAATCCTTCCGGTATACCCATGCCGGGCGCTTTAAAGGACATCCAAACCGCAATCAACCCTACCATGATAAGGATCCCGCTGACCAAAGGGCTCGTAAGGAATATAACCATGTCTTCACTCCAAGTCGGTTGCATTTCACGGAATGTAAAACCATTGATTCCGAACAGCGCGGGAATTTCATCCCGTTTATTAACAATCGCGGACGCCAAACCATATTCTTTAGCTTCGGAAGCGGTAAGAGTTAATGGTTCATCCGGTTTTCCGATACGCTTAATCACCGTAATATCTTTCCCTTCCGTCTTTGCCTGTTTGATTTCCTCATCTGTCAGGTAAGCTATTTGGGAATTATTTATCTTCACCTGATGGACGGCAAGGTTGCGGTTTACCATAGCAGCCACAAGGTTATAAGGATATCCTTTCTTTTCCGCTTTGGCTTTCATGATTGCTTCAAAAGCCGAGGTGTATTTGGCCTGATGGGGATGCGGGGTATCTCCGCTTCCAACAATAACCTCTGCCGCGCCGATTGTCGCATCCGGCTGCATGATTATCTTATCGCAGGCGATAGAAATTAAAACCCCGGCGGAAATAGCCGCATTGGCGACATAGGCAACGGATGTAATGGGCGAAGAGTTTTCTATGCCTTTGACAATGCCCATAGTATATTCTTCATCGCCTATGGAAACGGCTCCTCCGGGCGTATTGATTTCAAAGATAATCAGCTTGGCACCGGCGGTTTTGGCCTGTTCCACCGCCCGCTTAATAAAAAGCGGAAGCCCCCTGTCCATAATCGGGCCTTTAATCGGGATAACACAGATTAAAGCCTCTTTATCCGAAGGAGCGGTCGCGGCAGTTTGCCCCTGGGTCCCGCTCCGCTTCGTGTCGGGGATACCCGATGACCCCGCTCCATTGCATTTCGGGGGCACCCCGAATAATTGGGAGTCCCCGTATGGGGGTAGGGAGTCACTGAATGGGGCAAATGCAAATAATTGCGTAATGATGCCGGTAAATAACAAGAACGTTAAAACAAATTTATAGCGCATATTATACAACTAAATAATAAGCCGAAGCGATGGAATTATATATATAAAAAGGGTATGGGTCAAGTTATTTCTACGGCAGAAACGCCCGGATTTAATCCATTAGAAATTATTATTGCTTACCGAAACGCTATTTTCAAATTCCAGATAGGCATTATTCAAGATTCTCACCCCGAAAGTCTGCCCTCCGCCTATGGTATCGGCTAACTTGCAGACAACATAAAAGGTGCCGGTATCGGTTGTAAGTATATGCCGTTTCATGTTAAGCCAGACTGTATTATCACTTCCAAACGAGCCTGTGGTAATTAATGTATCCCCGACATCCCACCGCTTGTTGCCGTTGGATTCCTTCCATATCTGGATTTCTATCTTGCTGTTTGAAGCGGCAGCCGCATTAACCGGGACGTATTTATCAATCTTCAATCTCTTCCACCTGGCGGAAGTTGCGGACGACCCGTTAGAGTTGAACTTCAAATCAAATGCGAGGTAACAAATGCTTTGCCCCATCTTTACGGCAGAGGAGCTGGTAACATACCCGGTAATAGCATTTGACGAAGGAATTTCCACATAGGCAATTCCCGCGGACACCCCATAATCAGTGCGGTAAATATTTTTATCCCAGTTGACATGGACAAGCGTTTCAATTCCCCCCATCGCGCTAATGCCGCTGGCGTATCCCGGGGAAGCAGTCGCGGTTGTATACAATTGTGTCCCGTCATATTTATACACATACTGCGCATTTGCCGAAGAGACCGTAAAACTGTTTGGAGCATCCTGTTTGGCGGCGCGGAAAACAAAGCCCGTTGCTTTATTCCAGAGGGATGTATTGCTCACATAATCAAGGCAATATAGGCCGTTCGCTTTTGTCCCTGCCAATACTTCCTCAAACGTATCGGCATCGGTATCCGCGCTATCTAAACTGCTTACGGCGGAGGCAACCGATGGTGATGTCTTGGTAAGCGCTCCGGCGGTGTTATAATACCTGACAAACCCGTCTGAACAGCCCAAGGCGATTATATCCTTTGAGCCATTACCGTCCGAATCAACCAGGCAAACATTTGCCGTCTTAACATCGGGATAATTCAAAGCCAAGCCAGAAACGCTCCACAATTTTGCGCCGGTCGAGCCGTTAACGGCATAAAGCGAGCCGGTTATGCCCGTGCCGGTAATCACGGCAAATATCACATCCTCGCAATTATCCGCATTAATATCACCCGTGGCAACCCCTAAAACGCGCATTTTGTTGCTGATATCATTGCTTGAAGTATTATAAGTCCATTTCGTCGTCCCATTATTATCAAAGGCAACGACCGAGCCGAAGGAAGTCGCCCCGACAATCTCTTTATTGGCATCGGTGACTCCGTCCAGATTTGCCGCCCGGACAATCTTAAAATACTTGGCGGTGATGGTTAGGTGCCATTCAATAGCAGGTGCACTCTGGTCATCTATAGTTTGGCCGGTATACCAGGGCTTACTATCAGTAAAAAGGCTGATATTGCCGATTGGCGCGAATAGATTTGTTCCGTCAATTCCATTCAGGACGTACAGGGTTGACGACCCTTGGGTGCCGACAATGATATCGTCTTTGCCGTCACCGTTAACATCGCCTTTGGCAAGTGAAATAATATAACCCAATCCCGTCCGCGACCATATTACAGAATTATCGCTATCAAAGGCATAAACTTCACCGGCTATAGTGCCGGCCGCGAATTCTAAACCAGCATCTCCATCAAGTTGAGCCGCCACCAAGTCGGCAAATGACCCCGCGCCCATAATTACCAACGGTGAATCAGACGTAGAATAGCCAACCGACCAATCGCATAAAACCGGCGTTTTATTCGTATCCGTAGCGGTAAAATTAGCTCTGAGTTTTATCTGCGGATATGCAGCAACATTCACGCCTTTCGCAGCAAGATTATCGCCGGATACAACAGAAGTAATAAGGCTATTGGCGCCGTCAAGAATATCAAAGGTAAGCGCGGTATTAGCGGGCACACCCGAACTCAACTGCCAAAAATCCATTATCAAATCTCCGACAGCGAAAGTATCGGTTGCATTAACCGTATTCACATCAAGCCTGATGGAAGTAACCGCGCTCAAGTTAATAGTTCCGATAAAACTGCTGGGGTTGGAGGTATTGAATGATAATAGATTCCAGCCGATTGCCAAGGATACTTTAGGTATCGTTTTTTCAACATTATTAGAGCTTGCATCGAATAAAAAAATCTGTGAGCTATCAATCTTATCCATTGCCGTTTGGTCTTTAATATATAAATAAACGCTTACGATTTTCCCGGACATGCTTTTTGCGGCAATAGTTTTATTTATGTAAAAATCAACAGAAGTCTGAAATGTTTTTGTGAAGTTTATCGCCCCTGTTTTTTCTTTGTAGGTAGTAGTATTAACGGAGAGCCCGCCTAAGCCACTCACCCAACCCGTCGTCGCATTACAACTCTCAAGCGTCTCCGCATAGGTAGCCGTAAATACTCCCCACAGGGAAATGCCGGCCGGGGCAATATTGGCGGAAACATACGTGCCGGTAGAAGAATACGGGGCAACCCCGTTTGCAAGAACTATCTCTGAAGCGCCGGTGGTGGTTACGGTATTGGTACTGGTTCCT
>JAGVQN010000012.1 GCA_020051675.1 Candidatus Brocadiia bacterium | reverse complement strand
TTACCCATGGTTAACTCTCCTTTCTGCCCCTTTTAGGGGTCTGAAGAGTCAACCTATTTCCCTATATGGCGTGTCCTAAATGGTCGTGAGTAGGATACTTAAATGGTATCACGTTAATAAGGGATAAACTCCGCCTCCCGTTAGTGACCGTTTGTAACCAAAACGAATACGGAACGTCCTGCATCCCGTTCACGGTGAACCCGAAATCAATCGTAGAATGCCCCATTCTAGGACTCCCTATTATCGGCTGACCCTACGTAGAAACATAATCGGGCGTCCTCGCCAGAGGGGTGTCCCTGCTTGTCGGCAGGCATGCCCGTAGCGAAGCAGAGCGGGGCACGGATATTTTTTCATGGTATAGGACTATAGTCCTAACCACCCTTTCGGCAATTAGCCTCAGGACGTACCGTGAAAATCACATTATCATGCCATAGGCAGATCCGCCTCTGGCGGAAAGTTATTATGTAATGATTTTCTTAATACCCCCATTTGTGTCTTAACAATCGGCGCTCATTTGCTCAACAATCGGCGCTCGTTTGCTTAACAATCGACGCTCATTTGCTCAATAATCGGCGCTCATTTGCTTAACACTCAAGGCTCGTTTGCTCAACAATCGGCGCTCATTTGCTCAATAATCGGCGCTCATCTGCTTAACAATCAAGGCTCATTTGCTCAACAATCGGCGCTTGTCTGCTTAACACTCGGTGCTTATCTGCTTAATGCTAGGCACTCATCTGCTTAATACTCGGCGCTTAGTATCTTACGAGGCAGTGGGGGTTAAGGTGAGGGGTGGTAGGTACCCCCCCCCTCTTTCCAAGATGTTGTTTAGTAAGGGGTTGGAAAAGCCCCGCTCTCCCTAGACACAGCCACTCTCCGTTTCACTTCGGGGTTCATCCTGAGGGTTCTCCCTGAAGGAACACCCGAATACGGTACGCCCTAAAGCTGACCGACGAGGGGTTGTAAGTACCAGTAGGGTTGCAAGCGACAGCATCTTAAATATATTGACAACCCATGATTCGGTGATGTTTAATGTATTTCGCATGAAGTATGCGATAAAGACCGAACGGGATATTTACAAGGGGAAACTTTTCAATCTCCGCCAGGCATTAATCTCTTACAAAGGCAAATCTTTCCAGCGGGAAACCGTGGTCCATCCGGGCGCAATAGCGCTCCTCACTTTACCCGCCAAAGATAAAATAATACTCGTCCGGCAGTTCCGCTATTCCGCCAGGCGGGAATTGTGGGAAATACCTGCCGGCACCATTGATAAAGGCGAAACTCCCCTCCAATGCGCCAAACGGGAACTCGCCGAAGAGACCGGCTACAAGGCAAAATATTTTAGGAAATTACTGGATTTTTTCCCCTGCCCGGGGTATTCTTCTGAAGTAATACATTTGTATGAAGCCAGGGGCTTATCGGAAACTTATGCCGAACCCGACGCGGATGAAAACTTAAGCGTTAAGGTCTTCAGCCGGGACGAGATACACAAGCTCCTTAAACGCGGGCAGATTAAAGACGGGAAAAGCATTATAGGATTGATGTTATGGCTGAAAAAGTAGATTTGGCATTCGGCGAAATCGCCCTGAAAACCGGGAAGGTCAGCAAAGAAACACTGGATAAATGCGTAGAAATACAGCACACCCTCCCAAGCTGGAAGCCATTAGGCGTGGTCATTATGGAACAGGGTTATTTAACGGAAGATGAGGTTTCGGATATCCTTAAAATCCAGAAACGAAATATGGAGGCGATGTCTATCCAGCGGCGGCAGATGGGCGAGGATAATATCTTCGGGCGGATTGCGATAAAGCTCGGTTACGTCACACTGCCCCAGGTGGAAGAATGCCTGCGCGTGCAACTGGAGCTTGCCAAAGATTATTTACTGCGCCTGGGCGAAATAATGATTAAAAAAGGCTATTTAAACAAAAAACAATTGACTGAGATAATTACCTACCAGGAAAAACGCTTAATCACCTGCCCCCAATGCACGACCAGATACAATATGATACTTTTTAACGGCGGGGTGAAATTCCCCTGCTATAAGTGCGAGAAAGAACTCTCCATCCCTAAAGACTAAAGTAAGCGGATTTAGCCGATTTAACTGATTGTTTTCTAATTATAACACCATATCAGCTCTATCTGCTTAATCAGCTTACAAAATATTCTTTTAAGACCGGTAGATATAACACAAAGCGATTGCCAAAGCATCCGAGGCATCCAAGGGCTTGGGAGCGGTCTTCAGGCATAACAAATGCTGGACCATGCGCTGGACCTGGCTTTTATCCGCACGGCCGTTGCCGGTAACCGATTTCTTGATTTCAGCCGGGGTATATTCGTAAATCGCCAGCCCTTGCTTGGCGGCGGATAAAAGGATAACTCCGCGCGCCTCCCCCATTTTTATGGTCGCACGGACATCGCGCGCATAAAAGATATTTTCCACCACGACCGCGTCCGGTTTTAACTGTTTATACAAAGCCTGCAAACTATCGTAGATTTCATTGAGGCGTTTGGGAAGGGCGAGAGTTCCTGAAACCTTGATGATGCCGTAATCTATAACACCGGCTTTATTGCCGTTTCTTTCCACCAGGCCATAGCCAACCACGCGAGTGCCCGGGTCAATGCCTAATATACGCATTTTTAATTAATTTTATTCAGTTATAACTGAAACATTAGGTTTTGTTAAAACCCTATATTGTCAACCCCACGCGATGTCATTGCGAGGGAGTCCCGCAGGGCGGGACGACCGAAGCAATCTCAAATTACAAGATTGCCACGCTCCCTACGGTCGCTCGCAATGACATAAAGAGGAAACCTTCAAGTTAAAAGTATATTATGCTGTATCTTAAATATTTCAACCAATCCTTTTTTAGCCAGGGCAAGCAGTTCGGAAAGCTCATTATCGCTAAACGGTTTTTGCTCGGCCGTTCCCTGTATTTCCACGAGCCCGCCTTTTTCCGTCATGACCACGTTCATATCAACCTCGGCGCGGCTGTCTTCCTCGTAGCATAAATCCAGGAGCAATTCGCCTTTGACCTTGCCGACGCTGATTGCCGCGAGGTATGCCTTAATGGGATTTTTTACGAGTAGCCTTTCCTTGACCAGGTTCTGAAGGGCGTCATGAACCGCGATAAAAGCGCCGGTAATCCCGGCCGTGCGCGTGCCGCCGTCCGCCTGGATGACATCGCAATCTATCCAGATGGTTTTATCGACAAGAAGCTCCAAATCTATGACCGCGCGCATCGCCCTGCCGATAAGGCGCTGTATTTCATGGGTTCTGCCATCGACCCTGCCGAGCCTGGCTTCGCGCGCTTTACGCTGTGGAGTGGAAGCCGGGAGCATCCCGTATTCCGCGGTTACCCAGCCCTTACCGGAATCCTTGAGGAAATCAGGGACTTTCAAATCGACCGACGCCGTGCAGAGGACCTTGGTATTGCCGAACTCTATGAAAGCCGAGCCGGCGGCGGATGAGATAAAATTACGGGTTATTTTAAGGGGCCTTAATTCATCAAATTTCCTGTTGTCTAAACGCATTCTGGTCCTTTCTTTTCCGGGTTATTTCATGGTATAAAGCTTATTGTAATATAATTCCAGCTGTTTATAAAAATCACTCTTTTTACGCTGGTCGGCATCTTCCCAGGCCGGAAATTTTCCCATAACCGCTTTCATATCGGATACGACCGAGGTATCGCCGATTTTAGAAAACATCTGGAAGATATTCAAAATAAGGTCCTTGTTATCGGTAGAATTCATGACTTTTAATAACGGAGGCACGGCTGTTTTTTCCATGGCAACCAATGCCGACTGTGCCTGCTGGCGCATATTGATATCCGGGTCTGTCAGGTAAGTGATAAGCTGTTCGCAGGCGGCCGGAGCGAGCTTTTTACTGCCCAACAGTTCTTTTGCCTTATCGCGGGGTGCCGCGTCTTTATCGTCTTTCAAAACCTTTATCAGGTCTGGAATGGCATTTTCTTTTTTGAGGATTGCCATCGCTTCCACGGCAAAGGCGCGATTATTGACGCTTTTATCGTTAAACATCATTTCGCGGATTGGTTTTTCCGCGTCCTCAACGCCCA
>JAGVQN010000041.1 GCA_020051675.1 Candidatus Brocadiia bacterium | reverse complement strand
CCAACGGTGCAATCATCGGCAAATACGCCAAGCGTATTCCGGTGCAGATTGTGGAAAGCCGGGTCAATCCGGGAGATAAATGGGGTATCTTTGATACGTCTTTAGGAAAGATAGGTGTTTTTATCTGTTACGAAGGCGGCTTTACCAAGATAACCCGCTGGATTGCCGGTGTGCGCGGCGCCCAGATACTCGTCCTGCCTGCCCTTGAAACCGCCGGCTGGGGCGGCTGGTCGCACCAGATACACGCGGCAATGATTCCCTTTAGGGCAATAGAAACACGCCGCGCCATATTAAGGAGCGCCGCCTTGGGTTATTCCATGATTATTCATCCATCGGGAAGAATAGAATCACAGTTAGGCTATCTTGCATCAGGAGTTTTGCGCGGAGAAGTCCCTCTGGAAAGCAAGGTCACGTTTTACGTCGATTACGGATATCAACTTCCAATATTATGCATGTGGCTTTATGTGACGTTCCTGACGGTCTGGATAGCCTTGAGCATCTTCAGCTCTCTTAATAAATTACTGCCATCGTCTAATTAACCATCGGTAAGACAAAAAACAGCGACCCCTGAATTAGTCGTTAATTCCAATAAAATTTTGCTGACAATAAATAAGAAAAAATTATGGCTTACTTTATTATTTGACAATTATTTTATGGCGTGTTAACCTTTAGCAGTTCTTTAGATAACTTAAAGCTGATAACCGTCCCGCCCGACAACATGTCGGGATGGGACCCCTGATTTAGTGACTGCTGAATAAGGGGGAGGAAATCCTCGTTAGATTCGAGGTGCTGTCCCGCAACGGTAATGTCTCCCTGATAGATATCGGGGGGAACAAGCCCGGACGACTGGTTATCATGCTGAGTACCTTCGCGAGAAAGGGAATAATATGGAGCTATAGTGTTTAAACCTCCTTTATCCTTCCGTGAGGGTTGGGTAAAGGAGGTTTTTTTATTCCATGAGAGTATTACTGATTCGTCACGGGGAAATTGATTTCAACCGCCAAGCGCGTTACTGCGGAATCACTGATGCCACGCTCAATAAAAACGGCCTCGCGCAGGCGAAGCACCTTAAATCATTCTTCAGCAAAGAGAAAGTCGACGCCGTTTATTGCAGTCCGCTCAGGCGGACTCAGCAGACCGCGCACATCCTTTTCGGCCGTAAGCGACGCATTAAACTCGAACCGTCTCTCAAAGAAATTAATTTCGGTAAGATGGAATGCATGTCGGTAAAAGAGGTCAAAGAAAAGTATCCGGTCTTTTACCGCACCTGGCTCACTAATCTTAATACGGCCAAGGCGCCGGGAGGGGAAAGCGTTAACCAATGCCGCAAGCGGGTCTGGAAATTCATAAATTCTCTTATCAGGAATAAACGCAATACCCATAAAACTATTGCCCTGGTCATGCACGGCGGCCCGATTAAAATCTGGATAAGCGATATACTAAAATTAGGGAAAGACGGTTTCTGGATGTTCCATCCGGAACCGGCTTCCGTAACAACCGTGGAATACGCTAAAGGCAGATTCTGCCTCTTAGGAAGGAATTTTTATTATGAGAAATCCCGCCCAGGCGGGACTGGTTTTGGATGGAAGCCTTAAAGAGGTGAATATATGAAAAAAGTTACATTAATACTTGGTGGTGCCCGTAGCGGGAAGAGCCACCACGCCGTGGAGATGGCAAAGAAAATAAACAAGCGCACGGTATTCCTGGCAACCCTGGAATTCCATGACACGGAAATGGATGAGCGGATAAAACTCCATAAAAAACACCGCCCGGCTGAATGGCAAACCGTCGAGGAAGGCAAATACATAGATAAAATACTTTTTAACCTGAAAGGACTGTGCGACGTGGTAATAATAGACTGCCTGACTAATCTCGTCTCCAATCTTTTGATAGAGCTGAATGATGCGGATAAGGTCGTGGAAGAGATTAAAAGCGTCGTGCAGGTAATGTCCGATATGGATTGCCAGATAATACTGGTTTCCAACGAAGTCGGCGATGGCATCGTCCCGGAAACGCCGCTGGGCAGGGAATTCCGCGATATCGCCGGCATAGTAAACCAACTGATTGCCAAACATGCGGATGAAGTTATTCTTATGTGCGCAGGAATCCCCCTCTGTATAAAAGGGAAAAAGAATGAAACTGCTTCGTAAAACTATCCTTAAAATCAGAGGCTTGGATAATGCGTTAATGGAACAGGCCCGGAAGTGGCTGGATAATTTAACAAAGCCACAAGGGAGCCTGGGCAGGCTGGAAGAACTCGCCAGACAAATCGTTGGGATTACCGGGAAAGAAAACCCGCCGCTTCAACACAAAGTCATCATTACCATGGCCGGCGACCACGGAGTAACCGAGGAAAAAGTGAGCGCTTACCCCAGGGAAGTCACGCCACAGATGGTTTATAATTTCCTCTCCGGCGGCGCGGCTATTAATGTCCTTGCCAGGCAGGCTGGTGCGCGGGTGGTTGTGGTGGATATGGGGGTTGCTGAGAAGTTGCAAGTTACAAGTTACAAGTTACAAGGGAATAGAATTTCGTTCAAGGATTGTAAAATTGGATTAGGAACTAAAAATTTTACCAAAGGGCCGGCAATGACCAAGGAAGAAGCGATTCTTTCAATAGAAAAAGGAATCGCTGTCTTTGAAAAAGAATTCCGTAAGGGACTTGATATCCTGGGGACAGGCGATATGGGAATCGGCAACACCACGCCAAGCGCGGCGATTATTTCTGTCCTCTCCGGCACGCCGGTTGAAAAGATAGCGGGACGCGGCACAGGGCTTGATGATGCCGGACTTCTGCATAAAATCACGGTTATCAAAAAAGGGATAAAGCTTAACAAGCCTAATCCGCGCGATGCGATTGATGTCCTGGCAAAAGTAGGCGGATTTGAAATCGGCGGACTTACCGGCGTGATATTAGCCGGGGCATCCAATCGGATTCCGGTTATCATTGACGGCTTTATTTCCACTGCCGCGGCAATGCTTGCGGTTAAATTAGCGTCCCGCCGAGGCGGGATAAAAGATTTCCTCATCGCCAGCCATTGCTCGGCGGAAAACGGACATCGATGCGCTTTGGATTATATGAAACTTTCTCCCTTATTGGATTTAAACATGCGGCTGGGAGAAGGCACGGGTGCGGCGCTGGCCATGAACCTGACGGAAAGCGCTATCAGGATTATGACCGAAATGGCAACCTTTGATTCGGCGAAAGTAGATAGAAAGGTTCAATAGTTCATTAGCTCAATAGTTCATTGGCGGACAAGAAACTAATGAACAAATGGACTTTATATGAAGAGTATATTGATTGCTTTCCAGTTCCTGACACGATTGCCTATCAGGATAAAGACAATCGAACCGGAAGATCATGCGCGGTCGATGATGTGGTTTCCTTTTGTAGGAATATTTATCGGACTGGTCCTGGCATTAATCGCTTATGAATCATCGCTGTATAATCTGCCGGGCTCCATTACAGCGGCTTTGATTATCCTGGCGCTGGTTGTGATTACCGGCGGACTGCACCTGGACGGATTAAGCGATACCTGCGACGGATTTTACGCCGGCAAGGACCGGGAAGAGACGCTGCGGATTATGCGCGACCCGCATACCGGTGCCATGGGCGTTATCGGAATCGTTACGATGCTATTGCTCAAATACGCTGTCTTAGCGGAACTCGTGTCTTCGGTTCCCTTTCGCCCACTATACATTTCCCTGGCGATTACGCCTATGCTAAGCCGCTGGGGAATGGTCATGGCTTCCAGTATCTCGCCCGCGGCGCGAGAGGATGGGAAAGCACAGCCTTTTATACAACACCTGCGAATCAAGCATTGGCTTATCGCAACCATGCTTACATATATCATTGCCATCGGATTATTAGGAAATCATGGCTTTGCCCTTTGTATGATTGGATTGGGACCTGTCGTTATCGGCGTGATTTATTTCCGGCAGAGGATTGGCGGCGTTACCGGCGATACGCTCGGTGCGTTAAATGAAATCATCGAGTTAATAGTTTTGTTCAGCGCGTATATGATGTATAGAATATGAAAAGTTGGACATTAATTATTGCCTGTTTATTAATAATTGGATGCGGGAAAGCGCCGAGTCCAACTCAACATAGCACCACGCTTACCGATGCAACGGGCGAAGCCGTACCGTTAAAACCTTTTCCATCCAGAATAGTTTCTTTTGCGCCAGCGATAACACAAAATATTTATTTGCTAAAAGAACAGGTTAAACTTGTCGGCGTTACTAAATACTGTAAATTACCTTCGGGTGAAGATAAACCACGGATAGGCGATTTATTAACACAGGATGTAGAGCAGATAATCCTGTTAAAACCTGATTTGGTTATGGCGAGTCAGGAAGGCAATCAGCCGGAATTTGCTTATAAATTAAGAAAACTGGGGATTCGTGTTTTTGTATTGCCTGAGGCCAAAACATGGGCAGATATTCAGAATGCGTTTCAGCAAACCGGTAAGCTTTTAGGTAAACAGGAAGAAACAACCGTGATTTTATCCGGTTTGAATCGGCGCCTTGAAGCTATCCGTCAGAAAAACGCAGTAAATAACAACCCGATTAAAGTTTTTATTCAACTCTCTGAGGAACTCCACACCGCCGCGGAAGACACCTTCCTTGACGATGCCATTAATCAGGCAGGCGCTATTAATATTGCCCATAACACATTGGGACGCTGGCCGATTCTTAGTATCGAGAAGGTTATTAACGAAAACCCTGATTTAATAATTATTTCCTCCATGGGGGAATTTACCGGGCAAGCAACGGCAATGTGGTCAAAATTTCCGGCGCTTACGGCAGTTAAGAATAATAAAATAAAAGTAATAGACGCTGATATTTGCTGTCAACCAACTCCGGATAATTTTGTACGCTTGGTAGAAATTATTTCGGGAATGTTAAAGCAATGAAATTAAAAACAATATTCATCTTCTTGGTACTGCTCGTTCTCATTAGTGCTATTGTCGCGCTTCGTATAGGTAGCGGAGCTATTAATTGGTCATCATTCTTTCAGGCTCTTTTCCACCCACCCATCAATTCTAATCCGGACATGACGGGAAACGGGTTAGAATCAAATTTGGACCGAGTAATCACAATAATATGGAGCATTCGCTTTCCACGAATACTAGTTGCATTGCTTATCGGAGCCGGACTGGCAGCCAGCGGTTGTGTATTGCAAGGATTATTGCGCAATCCCTTGGCAGAACCTTATACATTAGGTATTTCCGGCGGTGCAGCATTGGGTGCGACCTTGGCGATGATACTTATACCAAGCGTATTCGGTATATGGAGTTTGCCCCTAACGGCCTTTCTGGGAGCTCTTTTAGCTGTGGGGCTAATTTATTTAATTGCCAGCCGACAACATTTTTCCGTAATCGGACTTATTTTAGCTGGGGTTATTTTAAGTTTTATATTTTCCGCCATTGTCTTATTTATTTTTGTTATTGCCAGCCCTAATGAAGTAAAATCAACTTTGCTCTGGCTTATGGGAAACCTGTCTTCATTAAATATTAATCTACTCAATATAATCCCGTTCTTTATCATTGGCGGCATTATTCTCCTCTGGTTATTCGGGAGAGAATTAGACGCCATGTCCTTAGGAGACGAAAAGGCGTTTCACCTTGGAGTTAATACGATTACGATACGCAAGTGGCTGTTTATTATCACTTCGCTTGTGGTCGGCGCCTGTATTGCCACTGCCGGCATGATAGGCTTTGTCGGACTAATCATTCCTCATCTCATGCGGTTGATAATCGGGCCGAAACACCGCCCGCTTATCCTGGCAAGCGCCCTCGCCGGTGCGGGATTCCTCGTCGTTTGCGATACCATTGCCCGGACGCTTTTGAGCAGTTATGGGCAGGAATTACCCGTCGGCGTGGTCACCGGCATTATCGGCGGGATATTTTTCCTCTTATTCCTGATGAAAAGAAAACTGAATTATCAATAATATGGCTATGCTAGAAGTAAATAATCTTACGTCCGGTTATTCCGGCGCAACCAAAGTGGTTGAGGATATCACTTTCCGGGTATTGCCGGGTGAAATAGTCGGCATTATCGGGCCGAATGGCGCCGGCAAGACAACCCTTTTCAGGTTGCTCACCCGTTTATTAAAGCCTTGGGTTGGCGAGGTCCGCTATCGCGAGCGCAACATACAGGAAATCCCGATAAAGGAACTGGCGCAGTTGATAGCAGTCCTGCCGCAGAACCTGCCATTGGCATTCTCTTTTACCGTAAAGGATTTCGTCCTGATGGGGCGACTGCCCCATCTGGGCATGTGGCAGAACTTGCGGGAAGAAGACCTCGCAATTGCGGCGGATATGATGCGCCTGACGGAAATCGACGCTCTTGAGGGACGCTATGTTACCGAATTATCAGGCGGTGAATTGCAGCGCGTTATGCTTGCCCAGGCCTTAGTGCAGGAACCGGAATTATTGCTCCTGGATGAGCCGACTTCGCACCTCGATATCGGGCATCAGGCAGAGATAATGGATTTGATTAAGCATCTCAATAAAGAAAAGAATCTGACTATTCTCATGGTTCTGCATGACTTGAATCTCGCCGCTTTATATTGCGACCGGCTGATACTTTTAAATAACGGTAAAATCCATTCGATAGGAACACCGAGCGAGGTATTAACCTATCAGAATATAGAAGCTGTTTACAAAACGGTCGTGGTGGTAAAGGAAAACCCGATTACCCAGCGGCCGCATGTGCTGTTGGTACCGAAAGATAAATGGAGAAGATAAAATGTTACGTTAAGTTACAGGAAGTTACTGTAAGTTACAAAAGGTTGCCAGACCTTTTTGTAACATCCTTGTAACCTTATGTAACCCTTTGTAACCTTTTGAAGGAGACTTCTATGGGATACATCGCGTCATGGAGCGGAGGAAAAGACAGTTGCCTGGCGTGTTATAAAGCAATCCAATCAGGCTGCCAAATTGCCAGTTTGGTAAACTTTATCTCGGCTGAGTTCAAACGGGTCAGCTTCCACGGCACGCCGGCAAAGTTAATCCAGATGCAGGCGGACGCCATCGGGATTCCGTTATTGCAGAAAGAAGTCCATCCTGAAGATTACGAACCGGCGTTCAAAGAAGCGGTGCGCTCGTTAGTAGCGAGTAGCGAGCAACGAGTAGCGAATAAAAACCCTCATACCTCACTACCCGCTACTGGCTACTCAATCAAGGGAATGATTTTCGGCGATATCTATCTGCAGGAACACCGGCAATGGACGACACGTGTTTGTAATGAACTCGGCATCAAGGCAATCGAACCTTTATGGGGAATACGGACTGAAGATATCCTGGATGAATTCATTAATCTTGGCTTTAAATCTGTTATTATTTCGGCTAAGGCATCGCTGATAAACAAGGAATGGATTGGCAAACTAATCAGCCATGAATTCATACGCTATCTAAAAAAGGAAAAGCCTCATGTGGATATTTGCGGAGAAAGCGGGGAATATCACACATTCGTATTTGACGGGCCTTTATTTAAGAAACCGGTAAAGATTGCAAAACAGGAGGTGATAGAGAAAGAAACGCCTTACGGAAGATGGTATTTTTTGGATATTGAGTAATCAAATCTGCCGGCGCACGAACGGGTAAGTGAGTCGTGCCATTTACCCGGCCGGTATGATTTGGTTTTTAGATATTAAATAAAATAGAATAGAATAGTTTTAAGAAAGGGATATATTATGAAACGTTTCATGGTCTCAGGCATTTCTCTGTGTGCTCTGTGCCTCTGTGGCTTAACCACCCAAGCCGACGATTCAACCGATATGGACGAAATCGTGGTTACGGCAACGAGAGAGGAAAAACCGCTCAAAGACGCGCCCGGCGCAATCACTCTCATCAACCAATCCGAAATAGAAGGTAAAAATACGCTTGACCTGACCAATGCGCTTGCCTATAGCCCGGGCGCCAAGATATTGCGTTACGGCTCGCTCGGCTCAAACGCCACCATACACCTGAGAGGCTTATATTCACAACATACCCTGGTCATGGTTGACGACCGTGTCATCAACGCGCCGTCCAGCGGAGGAGCTGATTTATCTTTCCTCTCCGCGGATAATGTCGAACGGATTGAAATCATGCGCGGGGCGGCCTCTTCCCTTTACGGAAGCAACGCCGTAGCCGGTGTGGTTAATATCATCACCAAAAACCCCTCCCTCCGGCCAAAAGGCTATATCAATATATTATACGGCACTTACGATACGTCCATAACCCAGTTCTCGGACAGCCGTTCTTTCGGCGGTTTCGGATACCTCTTTAACGGAAATTACAAATCCTCGCAAGGGCATCGCGATAACAGCGCCTATTACGCGAACGACAGCCATCTTAAAATGAATTACAAATGGACGGATGAGATGAAACTTTCGCTTGATATCGGCGCAAACGAGAACAAGAACGATTCACCCGGCACGCGCCCGGCAAAAGACCCTTCCTTAAGAACCGCTTCACAAATAACATTCGGCGACAGCAAGATTTCCACCAGCCGCGATTTCGGGGAAAGCGCCAAGTCATACCTTAACCTTGTCTTTAACATGGGGCATTTGAAAATCAAGCATTATATTAATTACTGGAATGACGGCAACCATCAGGAATGGGTTTCGCTGGGCGACCACTTTATACGGGACAGCGTTTACCGGACAACCTCTTACGGATTGGAGGCCTTGGCGAATATGGATTTTTCCGCTCTTAACCACTGGGCTCTTGGCGTGAACGCGGACGGCGCGCGTTTCCGTATTACTGATGAAGAAACCAATTTAACCACCCCGTCATCCGCCGATACAAAATGGAACGCCCGCCGCGGTAATTATTCCGCATTTGCCCAGAACGAAATGAAGCTGAATAATCTCCTGCTGACTTTAGGCGGACGCTGGGATAACCCCTCAGATTTCGATAGCCAGCTTACGGGCAAAGGCAATATCCTCTGGCACATGAACGAAACCACCTCCATGCGCGTTTCCGGAGGCAGTTCTTACCGGGCGCCTTCCCTTAACGACCTTAACTGGCCCAAAGACGCTTTTTCCGAAGGCAATCCCGACCTGCAACCGGAAAAAGGCAAGACCTATGAAATAGGCATAAAACATGAGCTTAAACCGGTTAAGCTGACCGCGGAGATGACCGTTTTCAGGCAGAACCTGAAAAACATGATCGCCTGGGCGCCGACCGGCTCGATGGGACCCTGGGGCAACCGGTGGCATCCTTCAAACCTCAATACCGCGTGGATTAACGGAATAGAATTCTCCGCCGCTTCCAAAGTAATTGACAATATCACTTTCAGCCTTAATTATACCCTATGCGACGCCAGGCAACGCAACAAAGAGCTGGTTGATTCCGCAACGAATGCAATGGAATCTGAAACCAGGAAACTCGCCTACACGCCATCGCACAAAACTGATTTGGGCATACGTTTTAATAATCTGGGCGGGATGGAAAAGCTATTCCTGGATTTTAACGTACAGTATATCTCAAGCACATATCAATACTATACAATTTATGAAGCATGGCCCGGAACGGCTGTCTGGGCGGAAACTAAAAAGCAGGGCGGTTACTGGCTGGCGAATATGAAGCTAAGGAAAAACACCGCTGGTAACTTCGGGTTCTTTGTCGGAATGGAGAATATTACCAACAAGGACTATGTTATCCAGCTGGGCAGTTCGATAAACGACCGCGGCTATCCGATGCCGGGTAGGACGGTCTTGGCAGGCGCCGAGTTCAGGTTTTAAGATGGAATAATTCCCCGCTCCGACCCCGCTTTGCGGGACGGGATACTTCCGCATCTACAACAAAGGTATAATCATGCGTCCCGTATTCCACATAGTGAATACGGGACAACATCATATTATAATCAGCCGTCCTGCCTCCCCCGTAACCTCATTGTAACCTAACGTAACCCGCGGTGTAACCCCGCAAGGCGGGGTAACTTTTACAGAATCCAGCCTAAAAGATACACATTCACCGTTGTGCTTTTCCCATTCCTTTCGGCGCTGACGAATACTTTCCTTGTCGGCGTCTTGACAGCCAGCTCAACCTTGCCCGCATTGCAGGATGGGTAACCATCCGCCGTCGTTCCGGCGTGCAGAGTCGCCCTGACCGCGTAGTAATTGCCCGGGCCGCCGATCGAGGCAATCGCCCCGAATGACACGGTTTCGCCTGCCTGATGTTCCAGCTCGACGAAGATTGCCTTTGCCCCGTCCGGCACGAATGCGGACAAATCAACCTGCAAGCCGAAATCATCACTGCCCGCATTCTGGTATACCGGCAGGTTCTGGCTGAAATTAACTATTTGCGCCGAAGGGCCGGGCGTAAAAGACAGCTTTTCCGGCGTCACCGCACCGTCTTTTATCTTCTCCGTTGTAACCGCGTCAGCGTGTAACTTT